>CAJWTP010000030.1 GCA_913047325.1 uncultured Gammaproteobacteria bacterium | reverse complement strand
TGCATTTTTTAATGTTGTCCAGACTATTGCCGGTCTCAGCCGAAGCAACGACGATTGGATTCTTGAATTCAAGTCCGCAGAATTCGGTTTTAAGATTAGCCATAGATGCGACCTCCTCTAATTTCCGTCCTATGTGTAAATGCACGTTGGCTCTTCAGCCTGGTCATGACCGATTTTGGTCTGTCAAAGTTTATCGATGGAAAATTTTCCATGATGGCCGTCGACATTTATCAACAAACAGTCGGTCAACAGAATTTTGAAATGGGCGCGGCACCAATTTAATATAATTGGCATATTCTTTTATATTGCTTTTATAAAATATTTCGCCCATGATGTGTGTCAGTATATATACCAATATCCTAGACATAATTGACACAGGTCAATTTTCTGAAACTAATTCTTCTTTAAGCTGTCAATTAGGGTTTTATATCTATTGCATATTTTTGTGATATAGAAGAAATATATCTTGACCTAGCATTTTTGTTGCTATATAGTTACCTTAAACCAACGCGCTTAATGTTAGTTGGTTTTTTTGTTTAATAATTTATGCGCCTATTTCGGTGCTTAATTAAAGGAGAAGAAAAATGAAAAAAACTTTACTTGCCGCCGGGCTTGGGCTCGGTTTGGCATTAACCGGAGTGGCACAAGCGAAAACTCTGGTGTTCTGTTCTGAGGGTAGCCCTGAAGGTTTTAACCCTTCGCTCTACTCAGCAGGCACCACATTTGACGCCTCTTCACAAACTATATATAACCGTATAGTGCAGTTTGAAACTGGTACTACCAAGGTGATTCCAGGTTTGGCCGAGTCTTGGTCTTCCTCTGCTGACGGTTTAGAATATACGTTTAATCTTCGTAAGGGCGTTCAGTTCCATACTACGGATGACTTTACTCCTACGCGCGACTTTAATGCTGACGATATTCTGTTTACCTATAACAGAATGTGGAAAGAGGACCACCCGTATCATGATGTAGGCGGGGAGTACTTGTACTTTGGCTGGATGGACATGGGATCACTTCTCAAGTCTATCGAAAAGGTTGATGACTACACTGTGAAATTTACTCTCACAAGACCTGAGTCGCCTTTTGTTTCCAACTTAGCTATGGACTTTGCTTCGGTGCTGTCAGCTGAATATGCTGACAACTTGGCTGTCGCTGGTCGTCAAGCGGATATCGACAACAAGCCAGTTGGCACTGGTCCATTTGTATTAGATTCCTATGTGAAAGATGCATATATTCGTTACAATGCGCACGACGATTATTGGGACGGTCGTTCCAATATCGACAAGTTAGTATTTGCTATCACTGTTGATAACAATGTTCGTTATCAGAAGCTGAAGGCAGGCGAATGTCATGTCATGCCGTATCCTAATCCTGCAGATCTTGCAGCTATGGCGGCTGATGCTGACATCAACCTGATGCAACAGGAAGGTTTGAACGTGGGCTATTTGGCTTTCAATACCGAAAAGGCTCCATTTGACCAAAAAATAGTTCGCCAGGCTTTGAGTATGGCTATCAACAAGCAAGCAATTTTAGATATAGTGTTTGAGGGTGCTGGTTCGGTTGCTAAAAACCCAATCCCACCAACTATGTGGTCTTATAACCATGCTGTTCGAGACTACGCCTACGATCCAGCTGGTGCTAAAGCAATGCTCGATTCAGCAGGCGTTAGCGGTCTGAAGACTAACATTTGGGCTATGCCAGTGCAGCGTCCATACAACCCAAATGCTCGTCGTATGGCTGAACTGATTCAGGCTGACTGGGCAAAAGTGGGTGTAGATGCTGAAATCGTCACTTATGAGTGGGGTGAATACCTCCAACGCTCTAGAGATGGTGAGCACGACACTATGTTGCTAGGTTGGACTGGTGATAACGGTGATCCTGACAACTTTATGGGTGTTTTGTTAGGCTGTACAGCTGCTGCCT
Source organism: uncultured Gammaproteobacteria bacterium (assembly GCA_913047325.1). Taxonomy (GTDB): domain Bacteria; phylum Pseudomonadota; class Gammaproteobacteria; order PS1; family Pseudothioglobaceae; genus Pseudothioglobus. Next base: position 19,446 of record CAJWTP010000030.1, on the reverse strand, counting down.
CAGGTGGCAACCGTGCGCGCTGGTGTCATGAAGAATTTGACTCGCTTTTAAATCAGGCTAGACAAATAACTGACCAAGCTGAGCGTACTGCTCTGTACGAAGAAGCTCAGGAGATCTTCAAGGATGAAGCGCCTTGGGTAACTATTGCACACTCTATTGTGTTCAAACCTGTACGCAAAGAAGTTACAGGTTTCATAGTTCATCCACTAGGAAGTCACATCTTCTATGATGGTGTTGACCTGAAATAAGTAGTGTTTGGCACAGGCTTGAGAAATCAGCCTGTGCCAACTTATTTATGAGTTGTTAGACCTAATAGCTATCACCATTTTTTGGAATGATAGCTATTTAGCCTACCAATACATGTCATAGCAAGAGCCCTATGCTTCGATTTCTAATTAACCGATTAATGTTACTGGTGCCAGTATTTATTGGTGTTACTGTGGTTGCATTTGGGTTTATAAGAGTGCTGCCAGGAGATCCTGTAGAGGTGTTGGCTGGTGAACGTGGTGTTAGCGCTGAAAAAAGGGTTGAAATACTAGCTAATTTAGGCCTAGACAAGCCCGTATGGCAGCAATATTTAACCTACCTAAACGACGTACTTCATGGCAACTTAGGAGTCTCAGTAAAAACCAACAGACCGGTAGTTGAAGAATTCTTTGAGTTATTTCCTGCCACGGCAGAGCTCGCAATTTGTGCGATTATTTTTGCTGTCATTATTGGCGTACCAGCTGGAATAATTGCCGCCTTAAAACGAGGCTCAAAGATTGATCAAGGAATCATGGGTATATCGCTCATTGGATACTCGATGCCAATATTCTGGTGGGGCTTACTACTCATTATCTTATTTTCAAACACCTTAAATCTAACGCCCGTGTCGGGCCGATTGTCGTTTTTATTTGATGTAGATCCTGTCACTGGATTTATGCTGATTGATACCTTGCTCAGCGATGAAAAAGGCTCATTTCTTAACGCTCTGCATCACTTGATTTTGCCTACAGTGGTTCTAGGAACTATACCGTTGGCTGTTATTGCACGACAAACTCGCTCCGCTATGCTTGAAGTGTTAAGCGAAGACTATGTCCGTACCGCCCGCGCTAAAGGTTTATCAACTTTTAGGGTAGTAACGATTCACGCGTTACGCAATGCCATGATAACGGTGGTTACTGTTATTGGTTTAATGGTTGCAATACTGCTAGCTGGTGCTATTTTGACTGAAACTATTTTTGGTTGGCCTGGTATAGGTAAATGGATCATTTTTTCAATTTTTGCCCGTGACTATTATGCTGTCCAGGGAGGACTGTTGCTGATTGCCATTACAATTATGACCGTCAACTTGATCGTCGACCTACTCTATGGATTTATTAATCCTCGAATATTGCATCAAAAGAACAAATCATGAATCATTCTGCGGTCTCTTCAAAATCCACTCTAGGGCAACAATGGCAAGAATTTTGGTTCTACTTTAGTGTCAGTAAGACTGCAGTGGCGGGCCTTGTGTTTTTAGTTTTAGTGGTATTTGTGGCGTTGTTTGCTGATGTCATTAGCCCTCACGAACCAGCTGAACAATATCGCCAATTTGCCAAACTTCCGCCTGCATGGAAAGAGGGAGGGCAAATGCAATTTTTCCTTGGCACTGACTACGCTGGGCGTGATATGTTGTCACGCATTATTCATGGCTCCAGACTGTCATTACTTGCGGGATCTATCGTGGTTATTTTGTCTTTGTCTATTGGCGTGCTATTAGGCCTAATTGCGGGTTACCGTGGTGGCTGGCTAGAAATTCTAATTATGCGAGTTATGGACACTATTATGGCTGTACCTGGATTACTCTTAGCACTAGTATTGGTGGCAATACTGGGTCCTGGCCTACTAAATGCCATGGTAGCAATAGCAATTACATATACGCCGTATTTTGTTCGCTTAACCCGAGCCTCAACACTTTCTGAACTAAACCGTGATTATGTTACTGCAAGCAAAATGACAGGTGCGAGCTCGACACGACTAATGTTCGTGAGTATACTGCCAAACTGCATGGCGCCAGTAATTGTTCAAGGAACTTTGAGCTTCTCTACCGCCATTCTCGACACTGCAGCGTTAGGTTTCTTAGGCATGGGCGCACAGGCACCGACACCAGAATGGGGGACATTGATTGCAGAAAATCGAGACCTCATATTAAATGCACCCTGGACAGTTACCTTTCCAGGTATAGCAATCTTGTTGGCGGTACTGGCAATCAATCTTGTCGGTGATGGTCTAAGAGATGCGCTCGACCCAAAACTTAAGAGGTCCTAGAAATGGCATTACTAGAAATTGCTAATTTAACAGTTGAGTTTGCTACCGCGACTGGCTCTTTGAGAGCAGTAGATGGCATTAATTTATCTGTTGATGAAGGTGAGATTCTAGCCATTGTGGGAGAGTCTGGTTCCGGCAAATCGGTAGCCATGTTAGCCCTAATGGGCCTTCTACCCTGGACTGCCAAAGTGAGTGCGGACTCTATGCTATTTGATGGCCAAGACTTGCTTAGCATGGATGATAGACAAAGACGAAAAATCATCGGTAAAGATATCAGCATGATATTCCAAGAACCGATGACCAGTCTTAACCCCTGTTTTACCGTTGGCTACCAGATAACCGAAGTGCTCTGTCAACACTTTGGCGGTAGTCGTCGTAGCTACAATAATCGTGCTATTGAATTATTACACCAAGTTGGCATTCCAGCCGCTGAAACCCGTCTAAATGCGTACCCACATCAATTATCGGGCGGTATGTGTCAACGAGTCATGATCGCCATGATGATTGCTTGTCAACCCAAATTATTGATTGCCGATGAACCAACAACTGCACTGGACGTCACCATTCAAGCGCAGATATTAGAGCTATTGATTGAATTGCAACAAAGCCATGGCATGGCCTTGATTTTGATTACCCATGATATGGCTGTTGTAGCCGAAACAGCTGAGCACGTAGTTGTACTCTATGCTGGCCAACAAGTTGAACAGCGCTCGGTTAAAGAGCTATTCAAGAGCCCACAACATCCTTATTCTGAAGCTCTGCTAAATGCCCTTCCAGAGCGCGCTCAAGAAAAACTACTCAACGCCATTCCTGGGGTCGTGCCAGGCCAGATGGATCGACCTAAGGGTTGTTTATTTAACCCTCGTTGCAGTTATGCACAGGAAATGTGCCGACAACAACCGCCTGAACTACGGGACGGTATATTGTGCCACTATCCTTTGGCTATGCCAAACCCGAGTATGAGAAAAGACCCAGACTTAGATGTGAGGACCCAATAATGAAACAACAACTCATCAAGGCTCGGAATCTTCACAAATACTATGCCGTCAAAAGTGGATACTTGCAACCTGCTCAAAGCTTAAAGGCATTAGCCGGTGCAAGTTTTGACCTGTATGAGGGAAAAACCTTGGCTGTAGTCGGCGAGTCAGGTTGTGGCAAGTCCACCTTGGCACGCTTACTTACAATGATTGAAGAGCCTACATCAGGGCAGCTAAGTATTGACAACATAGATGTTGCAGAAACAACAGAAAAATCTATCAAAAAACAATTAAGACAAACCGTACAGATGGTTTTTCAAGACCCTTTTGGGTCTCTTAACCCGCGCCAAAAAATTGGCAACATCATACAAGAACCTCTCATTATCAATACAAACTTTAGTGCCAATGAAAGACATCAGCAAGTATTAGAAATGATGGAGCTTGTAGGCCTTCGAAATGAACATTTTCAAAGATACCCTCACATGTTTTCGGGTGGCCAACGCCAGCGAATTGCGATTGCTAGGGCGTTGATTCTTAAACCCAAAGTGGTGATCTTAGACGAGCCAGTTTCTGCTCTTGACGTGTCTATCCAAGCCCAAGTAATAAACCTGCTAATCGAGCTACAACAAGAACTAGGACTAGCCTATGTTTTTATCTCTCACGACCTTAGTGTGGTGCGCCATATTTCCGACCAAGTAATGGTAATGTATCTAGGCAAGCCCGTTGAACAAGGGCCAAATAAAGCGGTTTTTAACAACCCACAGCACCCCTATACCCAGGCACTTTTATCAGCTACGCCACAAGCAGATGTTGAAGGTAAGCGACAAAGGATTAAACTCACTGGGGAGCTTCCCTCTCCTATAGACCCGCCTAGCGGCTGTGCATTTAATCCTCGCTGTCAATATGCAGACAAGAATTGTCAATTACACGAACCAGTAATGGAGCTTTATGGTGACTCTAGGGTGTCTTGTTTAGCGGTCGCGCAACAACGTATTGGGCAGCTTAAGGCTTCTTGATTTATTACAACGATGAACAATAAACTAACCAACACTAGGCGACTTATGAAGGCAAATAAGGTTGACCTTATTGCGCTAGGGCCAGGAACACACATGAACTGGCTACTGGGGTTCAATCCCTTCCCGGATGAAAGGCCTTGTATGCTTTTGGTGGGGCAAGAAAAAGAGGTATTTTTAATGCCATCTGTTAACGCAGAAGGAGTAAGAGAGCAAACCAAAATACCTATGCATTGCTGGAATGACGAGATAGGCCCAGAGCAAGCCCTTAAAGATGCGCTGTCTTTTACCAATACAATTAACGCCAAACATATCGCCCTTGATGAAGCAATGAGATCGCATTTTGCTTTATTGCTTCTTGAGTCATTATCCAACCCAACCTATGAATTCACCGCGTCTACTGTTGGAGCGTTGAGGATGCGTAAAGGCCATGATGAATATATAAATCTGAAAGAAAACGCTCTGATTGACGACCGAGCAATGCTAGCCGGTTTTGCTGCAATAAAGGAAGGGGTCAGCGAGATTGAAATTGGCGAAGCGATAAACAGCCACTTTATATCTGAAGGCGCGAAGCCACAATTCTGTATTGTTGGATCCGGTCCTAATGGAGCCTTTCCTCATCACCATACAGGCGATAAAAAAGTAAAACAGGGTGACGCTGTCCTTATTGACATAGGCGGAAGAAAGGGAACATTCCCAAGCGATATGACTCGAATGTCGGTTCTTGGTGAGCCGCCCGAAGGCTATCTGGAAATACATGCAATTGTTGAACGAGCAGTGCAGGCTGCCTTATCAGCAGCGAGGCCGGGTGTCATGGCTAAAGATGTCGATGCAGCTGCCAGGAATGTGATTACTGAAGCCGGCTATGGCGAATTTTTCGTCCATCGTACAGGGCACGGTTTAGGTATTGACATACATGAGCCGCCATACATTACCGCCACATCTGAGGTGGTGCTTGATGAAGGAATGGTGTTTTCAATTGAGCCAGGAATTTATCTGCAAGGTAGATTTGGGGTCAGGCTTGAGGAGATTGTGATTTTAAGAGCTGATGGCCCTGAAGTTCTTTCAGAGCTTACTCGTGAACTCAACCTCATAAAGTAACTTCTAAACTGCTCAATTTAAACTTAAAAGTTCTGCTTTTGCAGGCTTGCCTGTTTGTGTACGTGGCATTTCTTTAATTACTTCAAGAACTGTAGGAACCATAAAACGACTCATAATAGGAGCACAGAATAAGCGCAATTCTTCCAGAGCTAGTGTTTTATTTTCTTTAAGAGTAACAAATGCCTTGACTTGCTCTTCTCCTGTCCCATCTGGAATGCCAATTACGGCACAATCAGTCACAGCAGGATGCGTAAATATACCTTCTTCTATTTCGTAAGCTGAAACCATTTCTCCTTTCACTCGAATCCTTTCCGACATACGAGCTAGCCAATAAAGATTTCCTTCTTCATCCAATCTAGCAAGGTCGCCAGTGTGAAACCATGAATTACGCCAAGCTTTAGCTGTCTCCTCTGGCATGCCAATATATTTGGACGCCATGATAGCAGACTCAAGTGGACGAATTACCAGCTCCCCAGATTCACCTACAGGTAGTTCATTATCATCTTCATCAACAACCGCCACTTTATAACGATCTAGCACTTTTCCAGCTCCGCTCTTATCAAAAAGAGGAAGCGCTACACCGCCAGCTTCGGTAGAGCCATACCCAGTGCCACGGGCTAGCTTGAGCTGAAAGCGAGCTTCAAAATCGTCATGGTCAACAGGTAATGGCGTGCCCCAAATAAAGCGCAAATTATGCTGTGTTTCTTCAATGCACGGTTCTGCCGTCCAAAGCAACTGCTGAACAGAGCCCAAAGACATAAACCATGTTGCCTTATAACGACAAACATCACTCCAAAAATTAAACAGGCTAAACCCTTGACGAAGAATTGCCTGGCCACCCACCATCATTGCTGACAATATGTCATACTGAGCTGCTCCTACATGATACAAAGGATATGGAGTGTAGACACAATCCTGTTCGTTGAGATTGAATGCCTCTATCATTGATTCTGCAGCTCGCACAGAAGACCTATGCGGAATGTCGCATCCTTTCGAGACACCTGTAGTACCAGAAGTAAAGAGAATTACAGCGATTTCTTCATCGCTAAACTCACAAGAAAAGTTTGAGTCGGACTCACCGAGAATCGACTGCCATGGCAATACTTCTAGATTAGGAAATAGCTCTTTAGCGGGACGATAATCGTCCGTCATAATAATCTGCTCCAAGTAGTCTAGGCCTTCCGCAACCTCAGATAACTGCTGTAAATATTCGCCGGCAGTAATCAGTATTCCGCACTTTGTCAGGTTAATCATGCGAGCGAGAGATGGTCCGCGAGTATTATTGTTAATAGCCACTTCGATGGCACCAATCTTTTTTAGTGCATATGAACTGGCTAAAAACTGAATACAGCTTGGAAGCATGATAGCGACATGCTCTTTGTCGCCAACACCGAGACCAGTTAAGCCATGAGCAATATGGTTTGTTCGTTGGTTAAACTCAGCATATGTCAAACATTCTCCGGTTTCGGCCTGAGTCACAAAAGCTTTGGAGCCGTGTTGTTCAGCAGAGTTTTGAAGCAACTGACCAAGATTTACCTTCTGGCCTTCACGACCCGTAAGTGGTGTCTTCTTCATCTGTGACTTTCCAAATAGATACGCATTCAGCCTCCAAAAAAAAGAGGCCGTAAGGCCTCTTTTTTATTAAATGATGGTGCCGACACACGGACTTGAACCGCGGACCTACTGATTACAAATCAGTTGCACTACCAACTGTGCTATGTCGGCTTAGGGCGAAATTATACAGCAAAGGATTTTTTTTCAGCAATATTTTAAGCGCTCTAAGAATATTAATTTTTGCGTTGTTTCAATGCCAACCGAAGGCCAATAAAAGCGAGCACCAGTGCCATCAAAAACCACTGAATGGCATAACCAATATGTCTTTCAATGCTGCCGGTATAAGGTTCCCATTGTCTAACAAAGCCGTTCTCGGATTCAGGGCTCAATAAACCAACTACGCTAACAAAATCTAGCGAAGCCATAGTGCTCATTTCATCCAAATCAAGAGCCTGAACCAGGACTGGAAAGTCTTGCGTGATTTCACTGGCTTTAAGCTCGATGCGTTTAACCGGTTTTGATATTTGCACCTTAACTTCTGCAATCTTTGCGCCTATATCAATGTCAGCTATTTGCTCCCGCCTTCCATTCCAGGGTATAAAGCCTCGATTTATCAAAACAGCTTTCGCAGCGCCCTGCAAAACAAAAGGGGTTAAAACGTAGTAGCCTGAAACCTGGTCGACGATTTGGTTGTCATAAATAAATTGCTTGTCGCCAACATACGACCCCTGAAGGCGAACATGATAATACTCCCTCGCTTGAAGAAATTCGACAGAAGTAATAAATTCTACATCACCGGCATTAGCATTGGCAATCTGGTCTTCAATTGCTCGTTTTTCATCGGCACGATCTAGCTGCCAAAAGCCAAGAGAAGTTAGTAGCGCTAGGGTAGCGATTATTAGGAAAGCTGAAATGAAAAAGCGAAGCCTCATTACTGGGTCGGCAATACATTGTTAGGCTCAATCCAGCCCATGAAGCTTGCAAACATCAAAAAAACAAACAAAAACACCGACAAACTGATGCGCGTCCTTAGGGATTTAAACATCTTGTCCGAACCCTTCGCCCCGCCCCTTAACATACCAATAAGTGCCGAGCCTAGGCTAAACAAAATGACAACAAGAATTACAATTATAATAATATCCATAATTTTCTCTGTTCAGCTGCAAAAAAAAGACCCCATCCAAGGGGCCTTTTTTAAACCGCTTAATAATAATTATAGCCAGTAAACAAAAATAAATAGTCCTAACCATACTACGTCAACAAAGTGCCAATACCAGGCAACCCCTTCAAAGGCGAAATGATTCTCAGAACTGAAGTGGCCTTTTTGAATACGATACAAAATAACCGTCAACATAATTGCCCCAACCGTTACATGAAAGCCATGAAAGCCAGTCAGCAAATAAAAGGTTGAACCGTAAACACCAGAGGTAAGCCTTAAGCCCTCATGATAAGCGTGTCCATACTCGGTAATCTGGAATCCTAAAAACAAAACACCCAGAGCGATTGTTGCAACCATCCAAGCTATCAAAGCATTGCGGTGGCCGTTTCTTAATGCATGGTGTGCGTAGGTAATCGTAACTCCAGAGGAGAGAAGCAGGGCTGTGTTAAGGGCCGGCAATCCCCAGGCATCAACCAACTCAAAGCCGACAGAAAACTCAGTGCCGTTTTGACCGATAGCGCCAGGCGTACTAACTAAAGGCCAGGCAGCTTTAAAGCCCTCCCAAAGCTCTGGCGTAAACAGGTTATTGCCCGCACCTCCTAGCCATGGAACACTAAGCACCCTGGCGTAGAAAAGGGCGCCAAAGAAGGCGGCGAAGAACATCACCTCAGAAAAAATAAACCAACTCATTCCCCAACGGAAAGACCTGTCAACCTGCTTGTTGTAGATACCGCCGACGCTTTCATTGACCACTGTGCCTAGCCAACCAAACAACATAAAGACAACGATTGTTCCCCCCAGTCCCATCACAGGGCCACCCCAACTAACATCGTGTAGTAGGTTTGCAAAACCCACAAAGAGTGTGCTGATTCCTATCGAACCAATAATTGGCCAGTAAGTGCCATGAGGTACATAATAATCTTGATTGCTCATTTCTTTTCCTCTCTCTCTTTAACTATCTAATTTGTAAAAATTATAAGACAAACTAACATCTCTAATCTCTTCATCCATTTCAGGTTCAATCACAAATCGAAGAACCATCTCAAGCTCTTCATTTGGTTTGAACTCCTGCCTATTAAAACAAAAGCATTCCAATTTTTTAAAATAAAGCGCGGCATTTGTTGGTGCGACGCTCGGTATAGCTTGACCAACTACTATTTGGTCTGTGGTGTTTTTGGCAATATAGCTTGTCGTATAAAACTTGCCGGGCACCACCTCCATTGAGTTAACCTTTGGCCCAAACTGGACCGGAAAACCTGGCATAGTTGACGCAAAAAAACTTACCTCAACTATTCGCTCTTCGTTAAGCTCATACTGTCGCTCTTTCTCTACCCTGCCTGTTGTGCCGCTAAATCCCGTTATTTCACAAAAAACGTCATAAATCGGAACCATCGCATAAGCAAAAAAGAACATCAAAATGGGCACAGAAACGAGCTTAATCCAAAACCCTTTTGTTATTTTTTTTCTTTCCATATCAACCATTAAGCATAATGGTCGCTACATATACTCCTATTGCAATTGCGCCCACCAACAATGCTGTTATGACGGCGCCGTTATTTTTATTTTTTGCCATTAACTGTGCTGAGACTCCTCAAGTATCTGGGCACGGCTTGGTGGCGTATTAAAGCTATGGTATGGTATTGGCGAAGAAAGCGTCCATTCAAGGCCTTTGGCGCTATACCATGGACGTTCGCTGTTAGTCGGGCTGCCGTTACGAATACAATCAACAACTATATAGGCAAACAATATAAACGACAGGCCAAACGCAAATGCGCCGATCGAAGAAATCCAGTTAAAGTCAGAAAACTGTAATGCATAATCAGGAATACGACGAGGCATCCCTGCAAGGCCCAAAAAGTGTTGTGGGAAAAATAATACATTGACTGATATCATTGCCCACCAAAAATGGATCTTAGCTAACTTCTCGTTGTACATTTTGCCTACCCATTTTGGCAACCAGTATAAGGTAGCCGCAATGATTGCCCACAAGGATCCCGTTACAAGAACATAATGAAAGTGTGCAACCACAAAATATGTGTCATGGTACTGAATGTCTGCAGGTGCTATACCAAGCATTAGTCCCGAAAATCCACCTATAGTAAACAAGAAAAGAAAAGACAGTGCCCACAACATTGGCGCCTCAAAAGTCAACGAGCCCTTCCACATAGTAGCAACCCAGTTGAAGACTTTCACTCCTGTTGGGACCGCAATCAACATTGTCGCGTACATAAAGTACAGCTCAGCAGCAACAGGCATCCCGGTCGCGTACATGTGGTGCGCCCATACGATATATGACAAGAAGGCGATCGAAGCTGTGGCATATACCATCGATGAATAACCAAATAGTGGTTTGCGCGAAAACGTTGGAAGGATGTGAGAAATAATTCCGAACGCAGGTAGTATCATAATGTAAACCTCAGGGTGCCCAAAGAACCAGAAAATGTGCTGGAACATTACAGGGTCGCCACCACCAGTCGCGTCAAAAAATGCGGTACCAAAATTACGATCGGTTAGCATCATTGTTACTACACCAGCCAACACCGGCATTGCACCAATAAGCAGAAATGAAGTTATAAGCCAAGTCCATACAAACAAAGGCATGTCCATTAGTCTCATTTCTGGGGCGCGCATGTTTAGAACAGTAGCAATAATATTGATCGCACCCATAATTGAAGAAAAACCTAATAGGTGTACTGCAAATATAAAGAAGTCAGTTGAGTCTGGGGCGAATGCTGTTGAGAGTGGGGCATAAAATGTCCATCCAAAAGCCGGCGCACCGCCTTCCATAAAAAAGGTACTTACCAAGATCAAGGCAGCAAAAGGCAAAACCCAGAAACTCCAGTTGTTTAGTCGTGGTAGCGCCATGTCTGGCGCACCTACCATCGTTGGAATTAGCCAGTTGGCTAGTCCGACCATGGCTGGCATAATGGCGCCAAAAACCATAATCAAACCGTGCATGGTTGTTAACTGATTAAAGAAGTGTGGATTCATGAGCTGAAGCCCAGGGTGTAATAGTTCAGCACGGATACCCATTGCAAGGGCCCCTCCAACTATTAGCATCGCAAAAGCGAACCACAAGTATAGAGTTCCAATGTCTTTATGGTTGGTTGCTTTAATCCATCTTAACAGCCCCTTTTCAGGTCCGTGATGATCGTCGTGTGCTGCAGTATTCATGCTGTCTCCTTAAATTAACGTGCAGATGTAACATCTGATGGTTGAACAACTGAACCATTGTTGCCAAAGGCTTTTCTTTCGTATGTAATAACAGAGGCGAGGTCGGAATCACCCAGCATCTTAAATGCTGGCATGCCGCCCTTACCATTGATAACAATGCTAAGGTGGTCAGCAGCTGGTCCATTGGTAATGCTTGAGCCGCTCATCGCAGGGAAAACGCCTGGCATACCTGAACCGTCCTTCTGGTGGCAGCCTGAACAGCTGGCGTTATAAATGTTTTCACCGCTCGCCATCAATTCTTCTTCGCTCCAAACTATTGTTGCACTGGCAGCGGCAGCTTCTTCTTCCGCTTTCTGATCAGCAATCCAAGCAGCAAAAGCATCTTTTGAAACCGCTTCAACCACGATTGGCATAAAGCCGTGATCCTTGCCACACAACTCTGCACATTGTCCACGATAGACGCCCTCTTCAGCAATCTCGGTCCATGAGTCATTTATAAAGCCGGGGTTTCCGTCTTGTTTAACAGCTAGCTCTGGAACCCACCAGTTATGAATAACGTCACTAGAGGTAATTAGAAAACGGATTTTAGTGTCAACCGGAAGAACCAACGGATTGTCAACTTCTAGTAAATAATTTTCTGGCTTTTTGTCGGAGCCTATAGCGTCTTTTGATGTCTGTGCGAGGTTAGATATATAGCCAATGCCCTGCTCGGGATATTCGTATTGCCACTTCCATTGGTGACCAGTAACTTTTACTGTCAAATCAGCTTTTTCAAGTGTCTCGATATCAATTAGAACTTTTGAGGCAGGGATTGCCATCGCTATCAATATTAAAATCGGAATGCCTGTCCAGATAAACTCAACTGTAGTGCTTTCATGAAAATGCGCTGCCTTTGCACCCTGTGATTTTCTGAAAGCAATGATTGAATAAAATATCGCCCCAAATACGACAACCCCAATCGCGACGCAGACCCAAAAAATCAACATGTGCAAGTCATAAATATCTTGACTAGTGGATGTAACGCCTTGTGTCATGTTTAGGCCATATTCTGCGAGCGCAGATTTTGAGCTCAGTAACGCAGTCAATATGCCCGTTAAAGGCAATAACTTTTTCATAGATCCTCCAAAAGTGCCGTTATTTGAATAAAAAAAGTGTGTTGTATGATACCTGTTTATTGTTTTATTACCAAGCAATAATTCAGATTTTTTTCTCAATCTCAGGTGAATTTTTTCTTACCATTTTGTGACAAGCTAAAAACATCGCACCTAAAAGCAACATTACACTCACTAATTTTAGGGCTATTATAATTTATGTTTGTTTAGTGTTGAAAAAAATTCACTGAATTTAATAAAAAATTTTCGCGTCGTTATTTTTTTGCTTGACACTTTTTGGCATAGTTTCGATAATGGCACCATTATTTGTATAAAATATTCACTAATTTTTCTAGGGGTTGTTTCTAGCATATGTACACAAAGACTCTCAATGTTGCGCTTTTACTGGCGGTTGTTGTTGTTGTACTCGGCGCATATACTCGTCTCGGTGATGCCGGGCTTGGTTGCCCAGACTGGCCAGGCTGTTATGGTGAGTTGCTGGTTCCCGATGTTGCATCTAGCGAGTATGAAAGGCCGCTAGAGCCTGCGAAGGCATGGAAAGAAATGATACATAGATATGCCGCCTCTTCGCTTGGCCTTTTTATTGTGGCGCTGTTCTTTTTTGTAGCCTTTCGAAAAGCGCCAAAGCCCCAATCATTGACCCTGCCAGCTGTTCTGGTTCTGCTTGTTTTATTTCAGGGAGCGCTGGGAATGTGGACGGTAACCCAGCTCGTCCATCCCGGCATTGTTTCGATGCATCTAATGGGAGGGTTTACTACAACGGCTCTGCTTTTTTGGCTTTTACAAAACCAAAAGCCCCTCCAAAGATTTAACCAGCATATTCTAAAACGGCATAAGGCAGTATTGCTTCTAACTATTTTTCTTTTGCTTGTTCAGATCTTCTTGGGTGGCTGGACCAGCTCTAACTACGCCGCGCTTTCCTGCGGCGAATACTTCCCTACCTGTTTAGGAGAGTGGTGGCCTGAGAGTATGAGCTTTGAAAAAGTCTTTTTTTGGGGGCCGCTTGGTGTGGACTATGAGTTTGGTGTTCTCGAGCATCACACAAGGAGCGCCATTCAGATGCTTCACAGACTTGGAGCTCTTACAGTTACTTTTGCTTCGGTATTATTAATATTTAGCTTTAAGAATTACCCAAGACTTAAAGGAAGTTTAGTGCTGGTAATTCTAGCCCTAACAGTGCAGGTTATATTGGGCATTTTAAATGTTGTTTTGTCGCTCCCAATGCTGCCAGCCGTTCTTCATAACGCGGTTGCACTTGGATTGTTACTAAGCCTGCTTGGACTGGCACATAAAGTTTATAAAAACCAACAAAATTAAAAATATGATTACTCGCTTTTTGGGCACTTTAAGATCAAAATGAATAAAACCTCTCAAATCTTTTCTTTAGTTCTTGTGCTTGTGGTGATTGTTTTAGGCTACTGGTATTTTGGCGGCAATCAAAACATTGACAGACTGAAAGACTCTGTCACCCCAACCGCTTCCCTTTACCCTGAAGCGAAGACTGTTTCTGAGAGTTTAGAGTTTATTAATGATCAATCAAAAGAGGTTCATTTGTCGGAGCTTGCCGAAGGAAAATGGACGTTACTTTATTTTGGCTTCACTTCATGCCCAGATGTTTGTCCTGTGGATCTAGCCAAAATAAGCCAAAGCTATAAAATGATGAAAAATAAAGACAAGCTGCAGGTGGCCTTTATCTCTGTTGATCCTCAACGCGACATAGGCAAGCTCGATCCTTTTGCCCAGGCTTTCGACAAATCTTTTATAGGCCTAACAGCGCATGACCATAAACTGGCATCTATAAGTAAAGCTCTGGGCGTTTATCACCAGGTGGTGGAAACTCAACAGGACGCCCAGCAAGACCATAGCGAGCACTCTACAGACTCGCATGACGATCATGGCATGGCTAATGACGACGACGATACGGATTCACATGATAGTCATGACAAGACTTCAAATGGGGAGATAAAGTCCATGACTGAGGAGCAATATAATATCGACCATACAACGAGCTTCTTGTTATTAAATCCGGACTTGAAACTAACGGCAATACTAACCAGCCCGCACGAGCCAAAAGCTATGGCGGAGGCTCTAGACAAAATAATAGACGCGCTCTAAACTTTCTTAAAGATAGAAGGCTAAGTTAGCCGCCTTGATCTGAATTGGTAATTATTCGTAAGCCCTGAAAGACAGCAGTCCTACGCTAGCACAAGCTTAACTGCGGCGACAATGACGCCAATAAAAAGAGCCGTCATCAACAAGCCAACAATGATATAGGGCCAAGGTCCGTTTTTTTCTGTAGACTCAAAGTCTTTAGCAAGATCTTTCTTCTTGCCCACCCCAATCATTGCCGAGGCAACAGCCCTAAAAACTTCAAAAACCCCTTTCATGACTAAACAATAATTCCAAAAGGCATTAACAAATAATGGTCAACCAATAGCGAAACAAATAAAACCATAAGATAGTTAACAGAATACAAAAAGGTCTTGAAGGCAATTTTTGGATTGTCTGGCTCAAGACAAATCTTAATCGCATAAACCAAAAAAACTAGCCCTAAAACAACCGCTGTGACTAAATAAATTATGCCGCTCATACCGGTCAAATATGGCAACAATGTGACCACAAATAGCAGTACTGTGTATAACAAAATCTGTATCTTGGTGAACTCAATTCCGTGGGTTACAGGCAACATCGGCACCCCTGCTTTTTTATACTCCTCATGCTTATGAATCGCCAATGCCCAAAAATGGGGAGGCGTCCAAATAAAAACAATTAAAAACAATAGTAGCGCGTATTCGATGCCTTGCGTGCCCGCAACCGAGGTCCAGCCAAGAACGGGTGGTGCAGCACCGGCGGCACCTCCTATAACTATATTCTGAGGGGTGGCTCGCTTTAGGTACATAGTATAAAAAACAGCATAACCGATAAGCGATAAAAATGTCAGCACTGCTGTCAGAAGATTGACAAATATCAACAAAAAGCCTATCCCTAAAAAACCCAATAACAAACCCCACGCCAAGGCTTGCGCTCTACTTACCTTGCCCTGAGGTAGAGGCCGACGACTGGTTCTAGACATTTTAATGTCAATTTTTTCATCAACGATATGGTTGAACACGGCTGCCGACATAGCTGACAAACCTATACCTAAAGAGGCAAAAAGAATTAACGGCAAACTTGGCAAATATGGCACAGCCAATAACATGCCTACAATGGCCGTTAATAAAATGAGGTAGACAACCTTTAACTTGCAAAGCCCTAACAGATCGGTAATGGAAGGTCTGGCGCCCATTAGCCTATCCTAGAATATTTTAACAGTCGCTTTAGGTCTTTTACAACTCGCTTAATATCGACGCCTTCTGGTTGATAATACATCATTATATTTCCAATCGGATCAATCAAAAATATAGCTCTCTCGCTATATACGCTCAAGCGTTGGGAAATTGTTTGGCTGGCAATAACAGCGCTTACAACTTTACCATTTACGGCGGCCGGTTTTGACCCGTCAGCAATAATAACAGCTGTTTGGATTCTTCGCATTTCATCGTTCATCAGGGTGCGAATAGTTCCCATGTCTTTGACCGCTCTGTTACAGGGGCTTCCGCAGCTGTTAGCAACATAAGCTAGAGTCCAAATACCCTCAAACGAACCATTGCCATCAATTATTAAATCTTCTTTTTCTGTAGCTATTATCGGCTGAACGAGCTCGCCATAGTTAACCGTATTTTCACTAAAGTATTTTGGGTTTAGAAAATAAAACAAAGTGCCCAAGGCGATTGGCAGTATAAACATTGCCAACAAAATCCACAGTTCTCTTTTTGCCGTCATCGTCTTCCTTGAATCAAAAGTGCGTAATCATACGCTTTTGCTGGCAAAAACTCAATCCACTTTAAAGCCTAACCTCAATGCCGTTTGCCTGCATCTCTTGCTTAGCCTCAATCACAGAGTATTCACCAAAATGAAAAATGCTCGCCGCTAGAACTGCGTCAGCGCCTCCTTCAAGAACGCCGGCAGAAAGGTGTGCCAACTCTCCAACCCCTCCGGAGGCGATAACGGGAACATCGACAGCGTCGGCAACGGCTCGAGTTAGCTCTATATCAAAACCGTCCTTTGTGCCGTCTCTATCCATAGAGGTAAGCAAAACCTCTCCCGCTCCGCAATCCCCTTCGGTCATCTTTATTGCCCATTCGACAGCATCGATACCAGTTGGCCTGCGACCACCGTGAGTAAACACTTCCCATTTTGGAGGACTATCAGATATACGCTTAGCGTCAATCGCAACAACAATACATTGCGACCCAAAGCGCTCGCTCAGTTCAGCAATCAGGCCCTGATTAAAAACCGCTGCAGAGTTAACTGCAACCTTGTCTGCACCCGCGCTTAGCATGGCAAGAACATCATCCGCCTTTCGAATCCCCCCTCCTACGGTTAGAGGAATAAACACTTGCTCCGCTATTTTTTCAACCATATAGGCGGTCGTATCACGACCTTCATGAGAAGCTGTTATGTCAAGAAAAGTAATCTCGTCTGCACCCTCAGCATCATAACGCTTAGCCACCTCTATCGGGTCCCCTGCATCCTTAATATCAACAAACTGGATGCCTTTGACGACACGGCCATCGCGAACATCCAAGCAGGGAATAATGCGCTTTGCTAAACTCATAGGCCACAATTTTACAGCATAAAAACAAACTGGAGGTTTTTGCTGTTTTTGCAAGCCTTGTTGTTTTGTATGTTTTTGAGCAACAATTACAAATGTTTTTGTCGCAGGCTTTTGCACGCCTTATAGGTATAATTGCGCCCTATGACTCCAGCAATAGAACCATCAATAAAGCGAAAGCCAGCCCCTAAACATATTGCCATCATCATGGACGGCAATGGTCGTTGGGCACAGTCACGTGGCCTACCCCGCACAAGCGGCCACCAAAGGGGGGTAATAAGTGTGCGCAACACTGTTAAGCATTGCGCCAAGATGGGAGTTAACACCTTGACCCTTTTCGCATTCAGCAGCGAAAACAAGAATCGTCCCAGTCAAGAGGTGTCCTTGCTTTTTAATTTATTTCTCACCGTGCTTAACAATGAAACAAAAAAGCTTAACAAAAACAACGTACGCCTAAAAATTATTGGCGACCTTTCAATATTTCCTGAAAAAACTCAAAAGCTTGCTGTACAAGCGCAACAAGACCTTCAACAAAACACTGGACTCAATCTCGTCATTGCCGCAAATTATAGCGGCCAATGGGACATCGTCGAGGCAGCAAAAAAAATTGCCAACAAGTCAGCCAATGAAAAACTAAACCCAAACGACATCGACAATAAGATCTTTGAAAAACACACTTCTTTAGCCAAATATCCCCCAGTTGACCTACTCATTCGTACCAGCGGTGAAATTAGGCTTAGTAACTTCTTGCTCTGGGATATTGCCTATAGTGAACTTTACTTTTGCAATACGCTGTGGCCTGACTTTGGCACAAAAGAGCTCGACCTAGCCATCGAAAGCTTTCATGCTCGTGACCGCCGTTATGGAGCTCGCAAGGACAAATAAAGTGCTCATTAAGCGACTATTTACAGCTGCCATATTGCTACCTATTGTAGTGTTCAGCACGCTATTATTAGATTCCATGTTATTTCGTATTATCTTGGCTCTAGTGGTTGCTATTGCGGTGTGGGAGTATTGCGGCCTGATTAATATAAAACAACCAGCCCCCAGGCTGCTTTATGCCTTTGCCTTAGCTCTCTTAGGCTTTATCCTTGTGTCTATGGATTCATGGCTCATGCCGCTTATAATTGTCTCTTCTGTCTGGTGGCTTTTAAACACCTACTGGGTTTCTTGCTACCCAAAGCTTACCAGCCTCTGGCATGGAAGACAAGGCGTTCGACTCTTAAATGGTTTCTTTATTTTTGTACCTATGTTTTTAGCATTGGCAGCGCTACAAAAAAATAACAGTGAGCTTGTCTTATTGCTTTTGGCGCTTGTCTGGAGCGCAGATAGTGGCGCTTATTTTGCCGGCAAAGCCTTCGGCTCCAAAAAGCTTTGTCCTCATGTCAGTCCTGGGAAAACCATTGAGGGCTTGATTGGCGGAATTGCTGCATCCATAGTGGCCATGCTTGTCTATTTACAGCTATATATTGAGTCTATTAGTGCCGAACAATATCTTATCTATGTAGTTTTGTCGGTTGTTATTTCAATTGCCTCAGTTGTCGGAGATCTATTTGAAAGCCTTCATAAAAGACTCGCAAACACCAAAGACAGCGGATCTCTACTTCCTGGCCATGGCGGCTTATTTGACAGGATAGACGGCCTTACTTCTGCAGCCCCGGTCTTTTATTTAATGTATTACGGGGTTCTGCTGTGAAAAACATTTGTATCCTGGGAGCAACCGGATCCATTGGACTGAATACATTGGATGTTGCCTCCCTTCACCCAGACAAGTTCAAAATTTTTTCTATAAGCGCCAATACTAACTGGAAATTAATGCTAAAACTTTGTGAGGCTCATAACCCAACCTACGCTATTATGACAGAGCCAGCCTCTGCTGAAGAACTGAGCAAGAGAGCCTCCTCAGAGATTACTGTTTTGTCCGGGGACAAGGCGCTTAAGGAAGTTGCAGAACACGAGCAAACCGACTATGTAATGGCGGCAATTGTTGGCAGTGCGGGCATGGCCTCTGTATTGGCTGCAGTCAATTCCGGCAAAAGAGTCATGCTGGCTAACAAAGAGTCGTTAGTGCTCGCTGGAAGCCTACTAATTAATGCCGCCAAAGATTCTGGAGCAGAAATAATCCCAGTTGATTCTGAGCATAGTGCGATATTCCAATGCTTGCAAGGAGGGGTGAGCGGGCTAAACAAAATCCAGCTTACTGCATCAGGCGGGCCGTTCCTCAACTTTTCTCCTTCTGACCTTGAAAGCGTCACTCCAGAACAGGCCTGCAAGCATCCAAACTGGGACATGGGGCGGAAAATATCGGTAGATTCGGCAACAATGATGAATAAGGGCTTAGAGGTCATCGAAGCACATTTTTTGTTTTCGCTAAATCCCTCGCAAATTGAAGTTGTCATCCATCCACAAA
>CAJWTP010000029.1 GCA_913047325.1 uncultured Gammaproteobacteria bacterium | reverse complement strand
ATTGGCGGAGTTTATATTACAAGCGATCTAGTACGAAATTTCCTGGATCTGTTCTTAAAAAGTGAATTTCAGCAAAGCTTTGAAAGTAAAGGTCGATTGCAGTCTTATATGGCCGAGATACCTATTTATTTATCAATAAAAGAGAACATGGGTTTGTTAGGTACTGTCCATGTACTTAACCACAAATAATTCCCGGTCAGAATAATGCATACAAACCAAATTGATGAGTTATTGAATAATATTGCAGTCATTCCTGTAATAAGACTGGAGAACGAGAACCAGACATCGGGCGTAGGGGAGGCGCTTATAGGTGGCGGTTTAAGTGTCATTGAAGTAACACTTCGAAGCGACTACGCTCTAAGCGCTATCAGTCAACTAAAGCAATCTTTCCCGAGCGCCTTGATAGGTGCCGGTACGGTAACAAATAACGAGCAGTATCAAGCCAGTGTTGATAGCGGAGCAGATTTTATTGTCAGCCCCGGCAGTCCGCCATCTTTGCTAGAGTATGGAGCTAAAAGTGATGTTCCCTTGTTACCCGGCGTATCAACCATAACGGAGGCTATGAAGGCGTCCGAATACGGCTACCAAAGATTGAAATTGTTTCCGGCAATGGCCATAGGCGGGACCACTTTTTTGAAGTCAGTTATGGGGCCATTGCCGCATTTAAAGTTTTGTCCAACCGGAGGAATCTCTATAGATAATGCGCCTGATTTTCTTCAGCTTGCAAACGTAATGTGTGTCGGCGGGACCTGGCTAACAACTCCATCTTTACTTAAAAGCTTTGCTTGGGATGAAGTCAGAAGGCTTGCTATTGAGGCGAAAAATCTAGGTAATTATTAATTCCCTCTTCTCTTGCTGTTAACAATCCCTCTTACTGTCAAAATACCTTCAACTCGCTTTAAGTTTCCAATCACTGTATCGGAAATTTCGGTCTCCAGATCAATCAAAGTATATGCAACTTCTTCCTTTGATTTGTTAATCATATCAACTATATTTATTCCTTCTTCAGCGATGGCAGTTGAAATCTGACCGACCATATTGGGTATATTTTTATGAGTAATTGCTAGGCGCTCTTTACCTGCCCTAGGCATCTTTGCTTCTGGGAAGTTTACCGAGTTAACAATGTTGCCATTTTCAAGATAGTCCCTGACTTGCTTTGCCACCATAACTGCGCAATTCTCTTCAGCCTCCGCTGTCGATGCACCAAGATGAGGCAACGCAATCACTTTGTCATGGTTCTTCTTGTCATTAGTCGGAAAGTCGGTCACGTAGTACTTTATCTTGCCAGAATCGAGTGCCTTTATCAGAGCCTCTTCATCGACGATTCCTTCGCGGGATAAATTAATTACCACTGCATTTTCTGGCAACAGAGCTATGCGCTTTGCATTTAATAAATTTTTTGTTTTTTCGCTCAATGGCACATGGAACGATACAAAATCACTCTTCGAACAAAGTTCTTCGATATTCAGTGCTTCTTGCACGTCAGCGGATATTTTCCATGCATTCTTTTTGGTGATTGCCGGATCAAAACCAATAACATCCATACCCAGCATATGGGCTGCATTGGCAATTTCCACACCAATCGCGCCAAGCCCCACAATACCTAAAGTTTTGCCTGGCAACTCAGAACCGGAATAACTTTTCTTACCATCTTCGACTGTTGTTTTCAGGTTCTCAAGTGGCAGTTTGTTTACATAATTCCAAGCCTGACAAATGTTACGACTTGCAAGGAGCATGGACGAAATCACTAACTCTTTCACTGCATTGGCGTTAGCCCCTGGGGTGTTAAAGACGACAACACCATTATCACTCATTTTGCTTAAAGGGATATTGTTGACTCCAGCCCCAGCGCGACCAACAGCTTTCAGCTTATCGCCAATTTCCATTTCGTGCATTGCCGCGCTTCGAACTAAAATCACATCTGGATTGTCCAACTCGGAAGAAACTTCATAAGCGTCTTGAGGAAATTTTTCTAAACCGATCGGTGAAATATTATTTAATGTTTGTACTTTGATCATTATCCGTAGTCCTTTTCAAAATTATTCATAAAATCCACCAATGCATCTACCCCCTCTTGCGGCATTGCATTGTAGATACTCGCACGCATACCGCCAACACTTCGATGACCCTTAAGTGTTAATAGATTGGCATCAGCTGAACGTTCTAAGAATAGTCCGTTGAGTTTATCGTCAGCTAACAAGAATGGAACATTCATCCATGAACGGTATTTGCTAGCAACTGGGTTCGAGTAAAAGTCAGAATTATCGATAGCACGGTAAAGGGTTTGCGCTTTAGTTTGGTTGATCTTAGCCATCGAGCTTAAGCCGCCTTGCTCCTTAATCCACTCAAACACGCAACCAGCTACGTACCATGAAAAAGTAGCTGGAGTGTTGTACATAGAGTCGTTATTTGCCTGAATTGAATAATCAAACAATGCGGGCTGGCTATCAACAACTTGACCGATTAAATCTTCTCTTACGATAACTACCGTTAAACCAGCCGGACCTATATTTTTTTGCGCACCTGCATATATGACGCCATATTTCGATACGTCAATTTCGCGCGAAAGGATGGTCGATGACATATCCGCAACAAGCGGCATATCCAACTCAGGAGTGTAATCAAACTCCAAGCCGGCGATAGTTTCATTGGGAGTGTAATGGAGATAAGCCCCATCAGGGTCAATATTCCAGTCAGAGAAATCTTCAATATCGGTGTATTTGTTGGTTGAACTATCGGTACAAATATTGACATCGCAATAGCGCCGCCCTTCAGCAATAGCTTTTTTTGACCAATGCCCTGTATGCGTGTAATTGGCCTTGGTTTTGCCACGCAATAGATTTGCCGGCACCATAGAAAATTGAGCGGAGGCACCGCCTTGCAAAAACAAGACCTTATAGTTATCAGGAATATGCATTAATTCTCTTAAGTCTTTCTCTGATCTTTGAGCAAGCTCCATAAAGTCAAATCCACGGTGCGATATCTCCATTACGGAGGCTTTGGCGTTGCCGTAGTCTAATAGTTCTTGTTGGATTTTTTTGAGGACCTGTCTTGGCAACATTGCAGGTCCAGCACTAAAGTTATATGCTTGGGTCATGTTTACTGATTTCAAATAAAAATGGTTATCAAATAAATAATAAAAGGTTTTCTTATATTATTAAATAAAGTAATTAATTCTTTATAACAATTCCAGTTCAACAGCAAACCGACAAAAAAAACGCTCAGCTGTACTCAACCACATTAAGTCCATCTAAACGTTGATGTTTTGTATAAAAACCACCGTTGGCTTTTAGTGCGTAATAGTATACTTTATAAAGGAAGTAAGGTCTAATGCATTATTGAAATCAATTCATGTTAAATTGAAATAATTCGAATGAAATGAGTAATTCTTGATCCTCTGCGTCAAATTTTTTTTATCTATCAAACGCCATAATTCAAACTAATGTTCTACTCGGAGTGTTCCGATATGGTTAGATAAATACTGTAAAATATCAGCGATTTGGCCACATACAACCCCTAGATTTAATAATGAACACAGTCATTTTGCATAGCCACGACTTAGCTATAGCTCAAAAACTTGCAGCACAACTGAAAGGCGATCTTGACAATCGACAAAGCCATTTTCGTATTCATACAAAACTCTTTCCAGACTTAGAGCAGTTAAGAGATCTTTATAGAGTCGATATTAATCTCCTTAGCGAAACATTCAATTACTCCGAGGCTGCACTCTTAGTTAGTGATATGGACTCAACACTCATTACCATTGAGTCGATTGACGAGATTGCTAAAATTGCAGGTATAGCGAACAAGGTGGCCTCAATTACTGAACAAGCTATGCAAGGCAAATTAGATTTTACGTCCTCATTTAAAGCCAGAGTTTCTATGCTTAAAGGTACAAAAAGCGAGACCCTAGAAAGAGTCTACAATGAACACTTGCGCTTAAGTGAGGGCGCCGAAGAACTGATTAAATTTGTTAAAACAATCAATCTCAAAACAGCAGTTATTTCGGGCGGCTTGTCTTATTTCGCTAAACGTCTACAGGATCAATTAGGCCTTGATAATTATCGAGCTAACAACGTAGAGGTTGCTGATGACTGTTTAACTGGAAATGTCATAGGGAAGGTTATCGATGCTCATGAAAAAGCTCAATATATCCACGATCTTTGCGCTCAATATGGCTTTCAAGAAAACCAAGTGATAGCTATAGGTGATGGCGCTAATGATTTAGAGATGATGAAAATTACCGGTCTCTCAGTTGCATATCATGCTAAACCTTTGTTGCAGAAAAATTGTGATGTTGTCATTAAGTACGGTGGTTTGGATACAATCATAGATTTTTTTTGACAATAATATAAACCCCGTCAAAACTGTGCATATTTCTTTGTATATTAGTTTTTCTGGCTAGACTCAATTTATAATGTATCTTATCTTCTTGCATATTTTATTTAACACAATAGATTTTGTATAAATCTTCGCATAAACATAAACCGGATACTCCAAAGATTGGCGTCTTGCTTACCAATCTCGGCACCCCAAATGCGCCAACTAAAAAGGCAGTCAGACCTTACCTGAAAGAGTTTTTGTCTGACCCTAGGGTTGTACAGCCACCACCACCGAGATGGTTATGGATGTTAATTCTTAATGGTTACATTCTAAATACACGTCCAAAAAAATCAGCAAAAGCCTACCAAAGCGTTTGGAAAGCGCATGGCGATGGGTCGCCATTATTGGATATCTCCATCAAACAAAAAAATGCAGTTGAGCTTGAACTTAATAGAAGAGCGCCTGACCAGTTCATTGTTGCTCTGGGGATGCGTTATGGCAAACCCTCGATTGGCTCCGCCTTGCAAGAACTCGAGTCAAGCAATTGTGACAGGGTTGTAGTGCTGCCGCTATACCCTCAGCATGCCTCTTCGACCACTGATTCCACGCATGATGCCGTTAGCGAGGCAATTCAAGGCTGGCAAAGGGCTCCAGAACTGAAATTTATAAGCAGCTATAGCGATGATGATATGTATATCCAGACATTGGCCAAAAGTGTTGAAGATTTTCAGAAAGTTAATGGCACCCCTGATCTGTTATTGATGTCATATCACGGCATCCCAAGGCGCTACTTCGAGAATGGCGACAATTACCCATGCGAGTGCTGCAAAACCAGCCACCTGCTGGCAACTAAATTAAAGCTTGAGGGTAACGACTACAAGATGACATTCCAGTCAAAGCTTGGTAGGGGGGAGTGGATAAAGGACTATACCGATGAGACCCTAAAGTCACTACCCAGTAAGGGTATCAAAAATGTGCAGATTATCTGCCCCGGCTTTGCTGCAGACTGTCTAGAAACTATTGAAGAGGTTGGTCACGAAAACAAGGCTCAATTTATGAATGCTGGCGGTGAGACCTATAAATATATACCTGCACTTAACGACAGAGTGGACCATATTGATTGTTTAAGTCAATTAATTTTCGATCAGATTGAACAGCTGAATACTTAGAATGAAAATTTCGCAAATATGGTAAAATATTATCATTTACAAGACCGACCCCTTGGTAACAAGTTGACATTGTTTCTGGGGTCTTTTTTTATATATCTGGAGCTAACATGAAAATAGAAAAAGATGCAGTTGTATCAATGCATTACACCCTCAAGAATGATGCAGGTGATGTGATTGATTCGTCAGAGGGAAAGGAACCGCTGCCGTTTCTGCAGGGTCACGGCAATATCATTCCGGGTCTAGAGAGTGCATTAGAAGGCTCCAAGGCTGGTGACAAACTAGACGTTACAGTGGAGCCAGAAGAGGGTTATGGTTTGAGACTTCAGAAGGCAATTCAGGAGATTCCAAGAACTGCCCTGCAAGACGTAGAAGATTTAGCTCTGGGAATGCAGCTCCAGTCTCAGGACAAAGATGGCAATGCATTCATTGTCACAGTAGCCAAGATTGAAGATGAAACAATAACTGTTGACGCCAACCATCCATTGGCAGGAGAGACTCTGCACTTTGCAGTGACAATCGAGAGTATCAGAAAGGCTGAGGCTGTAGAGATTGACCACGGCCACGTCCATTAATTCCAATTAATAAATGACGGGTGAGCAAGAATAATCCTACTGCTTGCCCAATCTGTGACAATGGCGAAAAGCAAGCTTTTTTTTCAGATACAGAGCGACAATATTATCGGTGTTCGTGTTGTGATTTAATCTTTGTTCCTAGAGAGTATCATCTCTCGGAGTCCGAGGAAAGGGCTCGGTATGATTCCCATAATAACGACCCGAATGATCTACGCTATCGCAATTTCTTTAATCAACTTTTAACGCCCCTGCTGGCAATCTTGCCTGGCAATTCATATGGCTTGGATTTTGGCTCTGGGCCGGGTCCAACGCTATCATTAATGCTTGAAGAGTGTGGACACAAGGTCGACCTTTACGACAAATTCTATGTCCAGAACGAAGTGGTATTTGAAAATTGTTATGACTTCATTACCGCCACTGAGGTGGTTGAGCATTTGGCAAGGCCATTGAAAGATCTAAACCTCCTAGCAGGGATACTTCGAAAAGGCGGGGTTCTGGCAATTATGACCGAAATAGTCTCACCCCAATTAGATTTTACGAACTGGTACTATAAAAATGACCCGAGCCATGTTTGCTTCTTTAGTGAGAAGACCTTTGTTTATTTGGCTAATTTATTGGGACTGGAAATCGCGACCTTGTCAGAGAGAGTGATTATCCTAAGAAAGGATCTAACATCTTGATCACTCAGAAAGCAGATTTATATAGCTCTGGTATCGGGCCGGCTGGATTTCCCCTGAATCGAGTGCATTTCTAATCGCACAGTCAGGTTCGTTGATGTGTTGACAGTTTCTGAATCGACATTTTCCCAGATAAGATTTAAATTCCCTGAAGCCATTGAGTATCTGTTGGGAGGAAAGTTCATCTAACTGAAACTCGCGAATGCCGGGAGAGTCAATCAAATCCCCGCCACTAGGAATATGATAGATTGTAGTGTTGGTCGTGGTATGTTTGCCTAGCTTAGTTTTTATCGATATTTCATCAACTTTTAAATCGAGATCAGGGATTAAGGCATTAATTAGGGAGGACTTGCCGACACCGGACTGACCCAAAAAAATGTGTGTTTTATCGCTAAGGCTTGACCTCAGTGAATCTAAATTATTTTCTTCCTTTACGCTTAAAAAGTGAACTTGATAGCCAATATTATTATAGATTGAAAAGTCTCTAGAGGTTTGATCTGGGTTTTTTGCCAGTTCAATCTTATTGATAATAATGTTGATTGGCAGGTTTTCGTTTTGTGCCATTATCAAGTAACGGTCAATAAGCTCAAATCCATAGTGAGGCTCAAGGGCGACAACAAGCCAGAGCTGGTCAATATTGGCAGCGATCAGTTTTTTTTGTCTTTTCAGTTGATTAACTCTTGGTTGGATTGCTATTACAACGCCTTCATTATTGTCAGTTTTTTGGAATACAACCTCGTCCCCGGCCACAGAGAGGCCAATATTTCTCCGACCGGTGCACTGATATAGCTTTCCATCCATGGACTCGACTAATTGCCTCTGGCCGTACCTGGTTATGACTCGACCATTTATCTCTCGGGTTGAGTTTAAGTCAATCTTTTCTGATTTTTCCGAAGCCCTGTTTGATCTAGATATACGCTCAGACTGTATTTTCTCGATGCGCCATTTTTGTCTTCGTGTTAATGTCACAGAATAGGGCTTGTAGTCATTATTTTAATTCCGCTATACGTAAGGTGGCGCTAGGATGAGAGTCATGAAAGAGCGAATAGTATTTATCAGGACAAAGTGAAGATGAGTTTTCTCTGTAGAGTTTAATTAAGGAGGAAATCAAGTCATTTGAGTCAGTATGTCTGGCAGCAAAGGCGTCAGCTTGAAATTCATGCTTTCGTGAAAAATGATTACTAATAGGGCTAATAAAGAAACTAAAAACCGGCAACGTGAGACTGAATAGAACTAGTGCAGTATGGTTTGATGGGTAAGATATCCCGAGCCCATAATAGAACCAATCCTGTTTGATTAGATAACCCAATAGTGCTAGACTTAGTAGAGTAAATATCAATGAAGTGGCCATCCTTTGACGGATATGTTTGTGATGAAAATGTCCCAGTTCATGAGCGAGAATGGCTTCAACTTCTCTGTCTTCCATGCCACTTAAGAGGGTATCAAAAAAAACAATCCTCTTGCTTTTTCCTAGACCGGTAAAGTAGGCATTTCCATGAGCCGATCTTTTCGAACCATCCATAACATAAATTCCATCATTTTTAAAACCTGTCCTTTTAAGCAGGCTGTCTATTCTATTTCTTAGAAGTTCGTTATCTAGAGGTTTGAATTTATTAAATAACGGTGAAATAAAGGTTGGATAAATCCACATCATGGTAACCGTAAATATGCTTAAAGTAAGCCACACATAAAGCCACCATAGATCTCCAATCGCTTCCAAACTCATTAAATACAGGACTATGTAGATTAACGGAATGCCAAGAATAAGTGTCAAGAGTACTTCTTTTAAAATATCGCTCAGAAATATCCCTGGTGTCATGCGATTGAAGCCAAACCTTTGCTCTAAGACAAAGTTTCTATAGATGCTAAAGGGTATATCGATCAAGCTAGCGATTAGCATGATAGTTATAATAAAAGTGGTTCCTAAAAGGAGCGGGTCAAATATCTTTTTACTCCAATAGTTGTCTAGCCAGTCCAAGCCACCACCCAGCGTCCATAAAAGCAATACAATGGTTGAAAAGATAACTTCAAAGTGGCTGACAAGTAATTTTGCCTGTGTATAGCGTCCTGCTTTTTGATGGTCTTTAAGTGGTACGGTTTCTATGAACTCGTCAGGCACCTCGTCAAATGACTGTTTGATTGCTCTATCCTGTCTAAAGTTAAGCCATAACAGGGCAACAACCGAGGTGAGAATTGCCAGCAAGAAGGTAAAAGTAAAAAAGTTAAATTCCATGTTATTCGTTATCGTTAGTTATTGCGCAATATTTTACCGCTTTCATACTAAATTGTTTATTGCGATTGATAAAAACATATTTCCCAAAAGATGGCGTTATTGGAGGACACATTTTATTTTCTTGGAGTAGGGCAAGAATAGCTACAGTAAATGATATTATATTTTAAGAAAAAGACTATGGTATGGGTATAATCCAGTTATCAATTCGATTGATTTGAAGGGCATTTTTCTGCCTTTTAATGGAGATTATTTTTTTAATTTTTTAGGATTTCTTTTATGACCACAATGGCTGATAGAGATGGCTTCATCTGGATGGATGGAGAATGGGTAGATTGGCGCGAAGCGAAAATTCATGTTCTTACCCATACCTTACATTATGGCATGGGCGCTTTTGAGGGAGTTAGAGCTTATCAGACAGAGAACGGTAGCGCAATCTTCAAATTAGAAGAGCATACAGAGCGCTGGTTTAATTCAGCAAACATTCTTGGTATGACTATACCTTTTGAAAAAGAGATATTAAATCAAGCCCAAAGAGAAGTTTTGAATAAAAATAATCTCAAATCAGCCTACATTAGACCAATGTGTTTCTATGGCTCAGAAGGTATGGGTTTGCGCGCCGACAATTTAAGGGTTCACGTGATTATTGCAGCTTGGGAGTGGGGCGCTTATCTAGGTGAAGACAATATGAATAATGGCATTCACATTAAAACTTCATCATATATCAGGCATCACTCCAACTCCTCTTTGGTAAGAGTTAAAGCAAATGGCAATTACATCAACTCAATGATGGCCCTTCAAGAGGCGTTGGACGAGGGTTACGATGAAGCCCTTATGCTTGATATTGAGGGCTATGTTTCTGAGGGCAGTGGAGAAAATATTTTTATAGTTAAAGATGACATTATTTATACACCTGAATTAACTTCTGCCTTGGCTGGAATTACCCGCGACACAGTCTTTACATTGGCCAATGATATCGGATATCAAGTTGTCGAAAAAAGAATAAGGCGTGATGAAATTTATCTCGCTGACGAAGCATTCTTCACTGGAACTGCTGCAGAAGTTACGCCTATTAGGGGTCTCGACGATAAAAAGATCGGTAGTGGCAGTAGAGGGCCAGTTACAGAAAAACTGCAATCTTTATATTTTGATTGCGTACATGGACGCAACGAAAGGTATTTGCATTGGCTAGCCAAAGGGAGATGTTGATGATAGTTGAAAAGGTTAGTTACAGGAGTTTTGGGATTGTGACTAAAGAAGATCTACCTTTTCACTGTCCACCCAAAGATGCATCTAAATGGAATATGCACCCCAAAGTCTTTCTATCTTTTGATGAAAAGGGGAGGGCAAATTGCCCATACTGCGGAACGAATTACAGGTTGGAACAATAGTCGAGTATTGCGATATGACTAAAAACTCAATTAACGTTGTTTTAGTCGGCCCTATGGGATCTGGCAAAACCACTGTTGGTCGTCGGTTAGCTAGTGAACTGGATCGTGAATTTTTTGACACTGATCATGAAATCATCGATAGAACTGGTGTTACAATTGAGTGTATCTTTGATATCGAAGGCGAGAAAGGTTTTAGGCGCAGAGAATCAAAGATGCTTGAAGATTTGTGTAACATGAATAATGTTGTCTTAGCTACAGGGGGCGGTATTGTGTTGAAGCCAGAAAATAGAGTTTTGTTAAAAAAAACAGGCCTGGTGTTTTATCTCTCTTCTTCAATTGAACAACTATTAAAAAGAACAGAAAAATCTAAAACCCGGCCTCTTTTGGAGCAAAGTCTTGACCGCGAAAAAACTATACGCGACCTTGTTAGCGATAGAGATGAACTCTACCGAGAAGTCGCATCAAGCGTCATAGATACGACAGGAAAACAGTTAAATGAAGTTGTTAATATCATTAAAGGGGAGATAGAAAGTGTGGCCTAGAGTTTTGTTTCTTTTTTGTCTCTCTTTGAGTTTTAAAGTAAGTGCAGTTACGATCGAAGAGTTCAGTTCGGAATTAATGAAATCGCATCCATATTTTTTGCAGCAATCACTTAGTGAAAAGGTTAGCATTATCGATCAAAAAGATGCATTGGTGTATTCAGATTGGACAATTCAGGCAGGTGCTAGCGAGTCCTATGCATCGGGCGAAGACCAGTCTGCTAAACTCTATGACGACCGCTATATAACGGGCTATGAGGTTTCTGCGGCGAAAAAATTTCCTGACACGGGTGGAAGCCTTACACTAGGCCATTCATGGAATATAACTGACACTGATGTGAACTCTGTCAATACAAACCTCAACTCTAACTCTTTTTCACTAGACTATACAAGGCCTCTTTCACAAAATAAAGACGGCATAAACGACAGACTTGCCGCTGATATTGCGACGATTGACACGCAATCAAAACAAATCAGCCTTCAAGAACAGTCTGAAAATTATCTCGCTTCAAAACTGAAAAAGTTCATTGATTTAGCTCATGCACAAGAAAAAGAGAAACTATACCGGGACCAGTTGGAATTAACCAAGGACCAATTGAGCTTGGCAGAAAAAAAATTCAACCAGTCTTTGATTGAAAAGACTACACTCCTGCAAGAGCAAGATTCATATACCAGGGCTGACCAGCAATGGCTTCAATCCAGGCTGGATTTAGCAAATTTGCAGCAAGAGTTGTCGTCTCTGATTGGTATTAGTGCAAACAGTATGGTGGTTGAGCTAGATTTATTTGAGAAACGACCAATTGCTCAAATTGATGCAGCTAATTTCGTTATAAGATCAAGGTCCCTGCAGCAGCTCGATTTTGACAAGCTTAAACTAAAACGACAGCTTGTCACATATAAAGATAAAAACAAGGCAAATATCAATTTGACTATGGGAATTGCAACTCAAGGCGAACATGACAAGTTCTTTAAAAGCCTTTCAAACCGTGACTATTCATGGAATGTTGGGGTGAATGTGTCTTACCCTATTAATCCGGTAAAGGAGTCTTTAGATATTCAGCGTGCAGAAATCAATATAGCTCAAATAGATGCGCAGAAAAGTGAAAAAGCGATTGACACTGAACAACAAATTAATTTCCTAGTTTCTCAAATCAACCTATTGGATGAATTAATGGCTATTAATGCAAAGCAAGTGCACTTGGCAAACCAGAAAATTGCCGAAGAAGCTATTAAATATAAAGAAGCGCGCGGGCAAAAAAGTTTATTGATAGCAGCTCAAAAAAATGCCAATCAAGCAATACTCAGCAGTCTACAAACAGCCACAAACTATCAAAAAACAATCATTGATTACCGGGCGACCATTGACCAATTATTGGATTAATCCGGATTCAATTGCTAATATAGCCGAAGTGGTTTACTGTCGATAAAATGATGACCAAGTTATTTCTGTTTTTTTGTTCTAAATTGCCACTCAAGATCAATCATCTTGCGGGAAGCCTTGTTGGTCAATTAATCTACTCAATTAATTCCAAGGCAAGAAAAGTTGCATCTAGCAATATTGAAATCTGTTTCCCTGAAATGTCGAAAGTTGAGAAACGCATGTTGGTCAAAAAATCTCTAATTGAGACTGGCAAAAACCTAACCGAATCAGCGCTAATTTGGAATCAAAGTTTCGATGAAAATGAAAAATATATACGCAACATTCATGGCAAACAATATTTAGAGGGGAACAATAAAACAATACTACTTGTACCACATATCGGTTGCTGGGAAATTACAGGAAGGGTTATCGCACTTACAAGGCCGGTTACTTTTTTATATAAACCTCTAAGAAAGGATGAGCAAAATCAGTATCTGTTTAAGCGCAGAAATCAAGGCAATCTGATTATGGCTAGTGCTGACAAGTCTGGCGTTTTGAAATTGCAGCGTGCATTGAAGGAGGGTCAACTCATAGGCATTTTGCCGGACCAGGACCCCGGAGAAGAGGGCACTGTGATGGCTCCTTTTTTTAATAAGCAAGTTAGCACTATGACTTTACTGGTAAGACTGGCAAAAAAACACCAAGCCAAGGTCGTTATGTTGTGGGCTAACCGACTCAACAAAGGTAGAGGCTTTGATCTTAACTTTGAGCCAATTGAGCTTAACCTTGACAGTGATGATTTGCTTGAGCAGGTCACATTAATGAATAAATCGATAGAGGGTTTGATTGAGCGATTTCCGGAACAGTATATGTGGACTTATAAACGCTTTAAGTCAGCGAACTCCTATGATTAAGGTGTTGCCATTCACCTACTATTAACCTTATCATTTTGAGCTGTGTCAAGGGAATGCTAGAAGCAATAATGGTATAATTATGTTATGAAAATGATTGAAGATGTGCGCAGTGTTTTTAAGCGCGACCCGGCCGCCCGAAATGTTTTTGAGATTCTGACCTGTTATTCAGGTGTTCAAGCAGTGATTATCTATAGATTTACCCATTTCCTTTGGAAATGCAAGTTATATTGGTTGGCACGATTTATCTCGACATTTGCGCGCTGGATAACTGGTATTGAGATTCATCCAGGTGCAGTCATCGGTCGCCGTTTTTTTATTGACCATGGGATGGGAGTTGTAATCGGCGAAACCGCTGAAATTGGCGATGACTGCATGATGTATCATGGCGTCACCCTTGGCGGTACTACTTGGGACAAGGTGAAGCGTCATCCAACACTTAAAGATGGAGTGATTATTGGTGCTGGCGCTAAAATATTGGGCCCAATTACACTAGGGGAAAATGTTCGCGTCGGTTCTAATTCTGTGGTTGTGAAATCAATTGAAGATAATTGCACAGTTGTTGGTATACCTGGACGAATTGTCAATAAAAAAATCAACCTTGATGACAAATTTGATATGTATGCTGCAAGTACAAGCGGGAGCGCCAGCGATCCTACAATCCAGGCTGTCAATTCTATTGTTGAACATTTGGCAGATATCGATAAACAGCTTGAAAAGGTATCCAAGGTGATTGATAATGGAGAAAATTCAACCGCAATTAAAGAGCCGGATAGTATTGAAAATAACTAATCTTTGGGTGAAAATAATACTTGACTGTTTTTGTCGGTTAATAGTATAATCATTGTTCTTTAGTAATTAACTGAGGGTGCTATGCAATTAACAACAAAAGGCAGATATGCCGTCACGGCTATGCTTGATCTTGCATCAAGCGATTCAAACAGGCCAGTGACATTAGATATAATCTCGCAAAGGCAGAATATTTCGCTATCTTACCTTGAACAGCTTTTCGCTAAATTACGTAAAGCTTCGCTGGTTAAAAGTGTGCGTGGTCCAGGTGGCGGCTACCTATTAAATCAAAATCCGGAAGAAGTGACATTAACCAGTATAATCGAGGCCGTAGATGAAAATATAGATTTGCGACGTTGCCATGGCAAGGCGAACTGTATGAGGGGGAGAATGTGCTTATCTCATCATCTCTGGTGCGAGGTTAGCGATCAAATAAGGAGTTTTTTGAGCACTAGAAATCTGCAGCAAGTGATTGATGATTACAGTCATAGCGAGAAAATAAGGTTAAATAATGAATAAGGAAATATATTAGATGTTGACTCCTACCTATATGGATTACTCGGCTACCACTCCTGTTGATGGCCGTGTTGCCCAGAAAATGGCCAAATATTTAACCATGGAGGGTGACTTTGGTAATGCCGCGTCCCGCTCACATTATTATGGCTGGCAGGCGGAAAAAGCTGTTGACAAGGCACGTGAACAGGTAGCAAGCTTGGTTGGCGCAGATCCAAGGGAGATTGTCTGGACTTCAGGAGCGACAGAGTCTGACAACCTTGCGATTAAAGGAATTGCGCATTTTTATCACAAGTATGGTAAACATATTATTACCATGAAGACAGAACACAAAGCTGTTCTGGATACCTGTCGGCAATTGGAAAGAGAGGGCTTTGAGGTAACTTATTTGGACCCACTGCAGAGCGGCCTGCTAGATCTTAATTCATTAAGAGAAGCAATCCGTGAAGACACTGTTTTGGTTTCTATAATGCATGTGAATAACGAAATTGGTGTAATCCAGGATATACACTCTATTGGAGATTTATGTAGAGAGTACAAAGTCTTTTTTCACGTTGATGCCGCACAATCTGTCGGCAAGATTGAGATAGACTTGTCATCTCTTCCTGTTGATCTTATGAGTTTAACAGCACACAAAATATACGGTCCGAAGGGGATCGGTGCACTCTATGTAAGGCGTAAACCCAGAGTCCGTCTAGAAGCTCAAATGCATGGCGGTGGTCACGAGAGAGGTATGCGTTCTGGAACCCTGGCTACACATCAAATTGTTGGTATGGGCGAGGCTTTTTCGATTGCTCAGGCTGAGATGTCTGAAGACAACAAGAGAATTGAAAAACTAAGAGACCGTTTACTTGAGGGTTTTGCTGGTATGGAAGAGGTGGTTATAAATGGCGATACAAAGCAAAGAATTCCAGGCAATTTGAATATCAGCTTTAACTATGTTGAGGGTGAATCTTTAATGATGGCAATTTCTGACATTGCGGTATCTTCTGGCTCCGCTTGTACTTCAGCCAGCCTAGAACCATCGTATGTTTTGCGTGCATTAGGGCTTAGTGATGAACTGGCACACAGCTCTATTCGTTTCACAATAGGCCGATATACCACCAAAGAAGATGTCGACCATGCCGTAAAGCTGGTACGTGAAAAAGTAGAAAAATTAAGAGATTTGTCACCTCTATGGGATATGTACAAAGAAGGCATTGATATGAGCAAAGTTGAATGGACAGCGCACTAAGAAATAAATGTCAAGTAAAATACAAGTATTAATTTGGAGTAATTTATGGCATATGGAAAAAAAGTTTTAGATCACTACGAAAATCCTCGTAACGTAGGAGTATTGGACAAAAATTCTCATAATGTCGGAACCGGAATGGTTGGCGCGCCGGCTTGTGGAGATGTTATGCGTTTGCAGATCCAGGTAAATGATGCTGGTGTTATTGAAGATGCTAAATTTAAAACTTATGGTTGCGGTTCTGCAATTGCTTCATCTTCGCTTTTAACTGAATGGGTTAAAGGTAAAACGCTTGATGAGGCTTCGCGAATTAAAAATACTGAAATCGTTGAAGAGTTAGAATTGCCGCCAGTAAAAATTCACTGTTCCGTGCTGGCTGAAGATGCAATCAAGGCTGCAATAAATGATTTAAAGAGTAAGACCGAGTAGACATGTCTATAACTTTAACTGAAAAAGCTGCAGAGCGCATGGTCGATTATTTGGCCAATAGGGGCTCTGGTCTTGGTGTGAGGCTATCTGTCCAAACTACTGGCTGTTCCGGTTTGGGCTACAATATGGAGTTTGTCGACAATCTTAACGACGACGACACTCTTTTTGAAGATAAGGGCGTTAAATTAGTTGTCGATGCCAAAAGCTTGATATATATTGATGGAACTGAAGTGGACTTTCAGAAAGATGGTCTAAATGCAGGCTTTGAATTCAACAATCCTAATTCCAAAGCTGAGTGCGGTTGCGGCGAGTCGTTCACCGTTTAGTTACTTTAGTTAAAACTCAAATGTGGTGATAAGATGGTGCAGAATTATTTTGAATTGTTCGATCTTAAAAAATCCTTTAATGTTGACGATAATGCGCTATTAAGTGCATACCAGAAACAAATCTCAAGATTCCACCCTGATAAATTTTCGACTAGCAGCGAGTCGGAGCAACTCCAGGCTCTACAAAATACATCCCTAATTAATTCAGCCTATAGCACACTGAAGTTCCCCTTAAATCGAGCAGAATATATATTGAACATGGAAGGTATTAATCCTTTCGATGATAAGGATACTAGTATGGACTCTAACTTTCTGTTATCTCAAATTGAATTAAGGGAAGATTTAGAAGCTATAAAGGAACAAAAAGATAGTCTAGCTTTGGATGATTTTATTGAGCGTGTAGAGTCATTTATAAAGGATAATGTGACTTCAATATCAGACGCCTTTACAAATTTAGCTGACCTTAAGCTTGCCACGGCGCTTGTTAGAGAGTTGAAGTTCTATGAACAGCTCAATACAGACGCTAACTCATTAATGGATGAATGGTTGTAGAATAATATGGCACTATTACAAATTTCAGAACCTGGACAGTCAACCATTCCTCATCAACACAATCTTGCGTGTGGGATTGACCTAGGAACAACAAACTCTTTAGTTGCAAGCGTTATTAGTGGTAAGACTACTCTAATAAAGGATGACAACGATGAAGCGATGATGCCATCGGTTGTCTATTGCGGACAAGGCAAAAAATTGACAGTTGGATGTGACGCCTGTCATTACGCTAAAACTGATCCCACCAACACAATCTCGTCTGTCAAGAGGTTTATGGGCTTAGGCTATAAAGAGGTTAGTGAGTTTAAGAATTGTCCATACCGACTCCTAGAAAACGGCAACAACGTTTTGTTCCAAACAGCGATGGGAGACCTGAGCGCTGTCGAGATTTCAGCTAGCATTCTGTCAGCCCTAAAGAATAGAGCAGAGGGCGCGCTTGGTGGTGACTTGGCGGGCGCGGTAATTACGGTCCCTGCCTACTTTAATGATACCCAGAGGCAATCTACGAAAGACGCCGCAACGCTTGCAGGTATCAAAGTTCTGAGGCTCTTAAATGAACCAACAGCTGCAGCGATTGCTTATGGCCTTGAGTCAGGCGAAGAGGGCGTCCATGCCGTCTACGATTTGGGTGGTGGTACATTTGACATTTCAATTCTTAGTTTTAATAAAGGTATTTTTCAAGTGCTTTCAACTGGCGGTGATTCTAATCTAGGTGGCGATGATCTCGATGCTTTAATTATTGAGGATTGCAGAAAGATGTTAAACCTCGAAACACTTAGCGCTGGTCAAATTCAAACAATTAAGAAACTTGCGCAGATAACGAAAGAGACTCTAACTGAGAAGGATATGGCTGAATTTTATGTAGACGATAAGCGCTACCAGATAACCAAGGCCCATTTTGAATTGTTGTCTGAACCTCTCATAAAGAGAACCTTATTGTTGGCAAAGGGAGCTGTGAGAGATGCAGGGATTGAAATGGCTGAAATCAAAGACGTCATTATGGTTGGTGGCTCAACAAGAATGAGTGCAATAAGAGAGAAGGTGGGAGAGCTCTTCAAAAGGCCAGTGCTTAGTTCAATCGACCCTGACCAGGTTGTCGCCAAAGGCGCCGCAATACAGGCCAATATCTTGGCCGGCAATAAAAGTAAGGATGATATTCTACTCTTGGATGTGCTACCTCTTTCACTAGGACTTGAAACTATGGGTGGGTTGATGGAGAAAGTAATACATCGCAACACCACAATACCAATCTCACGAGCCCAAGAATTCACTACTTTTAAGGATGGACAGTCCGGAATGAGCGTTCATGTATTTCAAGGGGAGCGTGAATTAACCGAGGACTGCCGGTCACTGGGAAAATTTGAGCTCAAAGGAATACCGCCAATGGTCGCCGGTAGCGCCCGTATCCTTGTCGAATTCCAGGTAGACGCTGATGGCCTTCTGTCAGTTAGCGCGAAAGAGCAAACCTCAGGAGTGCAAGCGGAGATCGTGATCAAGCCTTCCTATGGTCTTAGCGATGCCGATATGGAAAAAATGCTCAAGGATTCGGTGATTTATGCACAGGAAGACGTTTTGACGAGGCAACTGCAGGAACAAAAAGTAGACGCAAAACGCACCATAGAGGCAATAGACTCCGCACTCAGTGTAGATAAATCTCTTCTTGACGAGTCGATGTTGAATGATATTCTTGAAGCGAGAGACAATCTTGCATCTTTGATAGACTCAGATGACACGCAACTCATAAAACAAGCTACAGAGAATCTGGAGGAAACAAGTGCTAAGTTTGTCGAGATGCGTATGAATAAATCAATCATGACAGTCATGCAAGGACATAGTGTCGATGAATTTAATTAGCAATTAGGATAATTATATGCCAAAAATAATTATTCTTCCTAATGAAGATTATTGCCCTGAAGGGGTAGTGATAGAGACTGAAGCTGGTACCAGTGTCTGTATGGCCTTACTTAATAACAATATAGAGATCGAGCACGCTTGCGAGATGTCAAATGCCTGTACAACTTGCCATGTTTATGTTCGTGAAGGTGCAGATTCTATTGAAGAGTCTGACGAAACCGAAGATGACTTGCTTGATAAGGCGTGGGGACTAGACCCAGACTCTAGGCTCTCCTGTCAGGCGATAGTTGGTGATACTGACCTAGTCATTGAGATACCTAAATATACCATCAATCAGGTCTCCGAGAATCGTTGACCTAGAGTTAGCTACTACTACTCAATTGTAATATTCGGAAAGGCCCCAGTGGTTTCACTTTGCAGTGAAAGAGCTGCAGCCACTTTTCTGGCAATTTCTTGATAGATCAGTGCCGCTGGGCTCTCCGGATTTTTTATAACGGTCGGTTTGCCCTCATCGAGATCGGTTCTAATATCTAGTTGAAGCGGCAAGGCGCCCAGGAAATTAGTGTCAGTATTGCCGGCCATTTTTCTTCCTCCTCCGTTGCCAAATATTTCTTCAGTATGGCCACAATTAGAACAAACATGAATAGACATATTCTCAACGATACCTAGTATTGGAATGTTTACTTTTTCAAACATGCTTAACCCCTTTTGAGCATCGATTAGAGCGATGTCTTGGGGAGTAGTAACGATTACAGCGCCGCTAACAGGTATCCTTTGAGACAGAGTTAGTTGGGTATCTCCAGTACCAGGAGGAAGGTCGACGATCATGTAATCTATATCACTCCACTCAGTGTTTTTAAGGAGCTGCTCAAGTGCCTGAGTTACCATGGGTCCACGCCACACCATAGGCGCAGATTCTTCAACCAAATACCCGATTGACATTGACTGTATTCCATGTGCTATAACTGGCTTCATATTACCGTTTTCATCGCCTTTGGGCTTAAGCTCTTTGGCACCCAACATGCGGGGCTGGGAGGGTCCGTAAATGTCTGCATCTAGGAGCGCAACTTTGGCTCCTTCTGACTGTAGAGCTAGAGCTAAATTCACTGCAGTTGTTGATTTTCCCACCCCTCCCTTGCCAGAGGCAACTGCAATAATATTCTTAACTCCAGGAAGCGGGCTAACGCCAGATTGAGTGGAATGGGGCTTTATTTTCGTTTTAATTGATACATTAGAATAATTGACTCCAGCTTTAGATAAAGCATTGTCAATAGAATCTTTCAATTCGTCGTGATAGTTCAGTGCGGGATATTTAAGTAACAGCTCGATACTGACTATTTCGTCGTCGATTGTAATACTTTTGACGTTATCAGAAGAAACCAGATCTTGATTGGTATGAATGTCAATAATACTAGATAGAATATTTTCAATTTTCTCTTCGGTTAACTTTGTCAATTTAATTGTTCCATTGGGTAAAATAGCGCTATTTTATCGTACAAATATCTTCCCAAGCCCTAATAATATTGGGTTTAATGGTTAACAGTTATGTCTAAACGCAGAATACTCGTAACATCAGCCCTACCTTATGCAAATGGAGAACTTCATTTGGGCTATATGTTAGAAACCATTCAGACAGATATCTGGGTCAGGTTTCAAAAAATGATGGGCAATGAATGCCACTATGTTTGCGCAGATGATGCCCATGGAACACCTATCATGCTTAAAGCTAACGAGATGGGTATTGAGCCTGAAACACTTATAGAACAGGTCAAAATACGTCATCAAGCTGATTTAGATGATTTTCATATAGATTTTAGTCAGTACCATTCAACCCATTCAGAAGAGAATCGTGAAATTTCTGAACTGATATACAATCGCCTTAACGATTCAGGCTATATCAAGAAGAGGGTAATTTCGCAAGCTTTTGACCCTGAAAAGGAAATGTTTTTGCCAGACCGTTATATTAAAGGTGAGTGTCCTAAGTGTGGAGCTGACGATCAGTACGGAGATAACTGTGAGGTATGTGGAGCTACCTATTCAACAACTGAAATAAAAAATGCTAGGTCAGTAATGTCTGGAGCAACGCCAATTGAAAAGGATTCCGAGCATTACTTTTTTGATTTGCCACAATTTGAAAAGGAATTGAAAGACTGGACCAAGGCGGGGCATCTTCAGGAGCAGGTTAGCAATAAGTTGGCAGAGTGGTTCGAACAGGGCTTGCAGCAGTGGGATATTTCCCGTGATTCACCTTATTTTGGTTTCAAAATACCAGGCACAGAAGACAAGTATTTCTATGTTTGGTTAGATGCGCCTATAGGCTATATGGCTAGCTTTAAGAAGCTCTGTGACAACAGCGAACTAAATTTTGATGACTTTTTTAACAAGGGTTCTGATACTGAGCTTTATCATTTTATCGGCAAGGATATCGTCTACTTCCATGCCCTTTTTTGGCCGGCAACCCTTATGGGCTCTGATTTTAGAACCCCTAATGCTGTTTTTGCGCACGGATTCCTCTCAGTTAATGGTCAGAAGATGAGCAAGTCCCGTGGCACTTTTATTCAGGCAAGGACGTATCTGGATTATCTTGACCCGGAATATTTGCGTTATTACTATGCATCTAAACTGACAGCCAAGAT
>CAJWTP010000028.1 GCA_913047325.1 uncultured Gammaproteobacteria bacterium | reverse complement strand
AAAAAGTTAAGGTAAATGCTGAGAAAGTGGCTAAAGAAGTTAAAGCAAATGCTGACAAAGTAGTTGCTAACGCTAAAGCATATGCTTAAACAAAAAGATTGATAATAGGCGCCTGATAGGCGCCTTTTTTTTGCTTATTTATCAGGCTTGCTGAAGAATTGCTTTTGTGCCTGTTGCCAAAGATCAAACTGTTTTTATTTGACACAGGACATAGATTATTTTCATGGCTGCAGGTTTCACGCCTAACCCAGTTCATCCGATTTGACTAGTTATTAAAAAGCGGTAGGTTAAGGGTCTCTCTTGAGTCTATTATTTTGTTATATAGTCCCACAAACCATAAACTATTGCCAGCCATATTAGACCTTTAACAAGAAAAAATAAAAAAGGAATAGCGACAAGTAGCCATTTGTTCTTTATGCGCTTTTTTATATAATCAACAACCATAGTTATAAGCTTAAATAGAGACAGTGCTATGAAATTAAATTGATTACAATCTTACTTAATTATATTAAATTGTGTGCTATTTATAATTAGAATTATTGAGATGGATATTTAAAGCGCGCGTAGATTGAAGTGTTTCAAACAATGCAAATAATAAAGAACTAACAAGCATCAACAAGGCAATACCAAAAACGTAATTAGCAATACTATCTTGGCCTATATATAGACAGATAATTGTAAACAGGCACAAAATAAAACTTATTATTCCAAAGACTTGCATTCTTTTGATGTAATTGACGCGCTTTTGCAATATCTCAAGCTGATCTTTGGTTTGTTTCGATGGCGCCTCTTTGCTGTCTTCTTTTGTCATTGAGCGGATTAAGACGCTTAATGAATGAAGTCTATTTGTATAAGCTATAAAAAGTAAAGATATTGCAGGAAAAACTAGCGCTGGTGTTGTAATGTCCATAATATTATGGCAATTTGATTAAATAACTATGACGTTAATATTAGCACAATTAATTCTTTAGGACCATGAACACCATAGGCTAATACTTGCTCTATATCAGCAGTTTTAGAGGGTCCTGAAATCAACAATGCATTGGTTGGCATGTTTTTTACCCAATATTGATTGGTAATAATTTGCTCAAAGGTTTCATAAATAGTGTCTTCGTATACTAGAGCGATATGGATATCTGGAACCAGAGACATAAGTCGTGGTTCTTCAGGTGTTGGATGTAAGACAATAGAACCACTCTGGGCTATTGCGCCAATC
Organism: uncultured Gammaproteobacteria bacterium; assembly: GCA_913047325.1. Taxonomy (GTDB): domain Bacteria; phylum Pseudomonadota; class Gammaproteobacteria; order PS1; family Pseudothioglobaceae; genus Pseudothioglobus. Next base: position 20,423 of record CAJWTP010000028.1, on the reverse strand, counting down.
GTTGTAGTGATACTTGCATCAGTCTCATTGAAAAGCTTTTCACTCCAGGATTCATATGGATCATCATATTTTAGAACTTCTATCTCATTATTTATATCTTTAGATATCTGTTTTGCAATACTTGAACCCATGAGTATGTTATTAATATCTCTTTTTGGCAGCTCTTCATTTAGCCAGTCGATTAATTCTGCATCACTTAATAGGTAGGTCTCAGCTTTGGCTGATTGAAGATTTTCACTAAGCTTTGAAATAATTTCTTCTTTAGACCAGTCGTACGTTTTTTTTGTTATATCAACTTTCGTATGGCTTGTCTCATTAGTGTTGTTTTTTAATCTCTCAAGGATTATTTCGCGACTCTTATTCATTATCAAAACCTGCTTGATTTGCCAACTCTTTTAAACTGTACTTAGATGGTTTAGGTGTTGTGCGGTATTTGCCCCATTTGCCTATTGTTTTTGGAGAAATAAAGTTAAGTGTGGTGGTAGTCTTGGAAAACATTGAGTAGACAAATGGGTTGCTATATATTAGCTTCCAATTCTTCCATGCTAATGATTCTAATAACTTTCGCATACTGCCAGCACCCTCGATAAGTTCGTTTGCATTGTTGCCTTCTACAGCCTCTGAGCGCAACTTATTTATGAGTTTAGGTAATGGAATTTGGACCGGACAGACTTCGCCACATGCGCCACACATTGTGCATGCAGAGGTTAGTTCGCCGAGCTGAGTGATGCCCTGTTTTTGAGGCTCTAAAGTTATCCCTATCGGCCCCGGATAAACTGTCCCATAGGCATGACCACCTAATTGAGTATATACCGGACAATGATTCATGCAGCTACCGCAACGTATACATTTCAAAGTTTCTTGCATTTCATTGTTTTGGTGTATTTTTGATCGCCCATTATCGAGCAAGATAACATGCATTGATTTTGGGCCATCTTTTTCGCCTTCACGTCGTGGTGATGAAATCATATTGAAATAGGTTGTAATTTCTTGACCTGTGGCAGACTTTGTTAGTATATCGAGAAGTGGTACTACATCACTGAGCTTTTCAACCACTTTCTCTATGCCAGTTACAGCGATATGTAAGGGCGGAACTGTAGTGCACATTCTGCCGTTGCCTTCATTCTCTACCAAGCACAGTGTGCCGGTCTCAGCAACGGCGAAATTAATACCTGAAATTCCAGCGTCAGCTTGCCTAAATTTATCTCTCAATATTTTTCGAGCTTGCTGAGTGATTAGGTCAACATCTTCTGTATATGGGAACTCGGGGTAATGCTCGGCAAATACTTTTGAGATTTCTTTTCGACTTTTATGAATTGCAGGCATAACGATATGAGAAGGTTTTTCGTTGGCTAGCTGGATAAGAAACTCGCCTAAATCAGTTTCCAGTATCTCGATATCTTTGTCTTCAAGAAACTCATTGAGTTCAATCTCCTCAGTAACCATTGATTTGCCCTTGACGATGGTTTTTGCATTGGCATCTTTGAGTATTTGATAAATAATATTGTTGGCCTCAAGATCTGTTTCTGCCCAGTGGACCTTTATATTGTTGCTCTCTAATTTCTCTTCAAGTTTTATAAGCAGCTCGGCTAGGTTGCTAAGTGAATTAGATCGAATCGAGGAAGCGATATTTCTTAAATTGTCTAGTTTTTCCTGGTCCGGAAACTTATCTCTTCTTTTCTCCATTAAATAGTTCATGGCTGAGCGAAAATTTGAATGAAGCTGCTCGTTATCAAGAGCGTCATTAATTCTATCAGTGAACGTTTCAGTTCTATGCATGAGTCCTATCCCAAATAAATTCAGCAATATGTTGAGTTTTGAGTTTTGAGTTTTGCTTCTCCAGTGCGCAACCGATATTCATCAAGCATCCGCAATCCTGAGAGATGACGGAGGAAGCATTGGTTGCCTTTAAGGTGTCTGTCTTGTCGTTGACCATTGCCCCAGAAATATCTGCTTGTTTGACTGCAAAGGTTCCACCAAAACCGCAACATTCGGACTTTCTTTCCTGTTCCAGCACTTCAACTTTTGAAAGTTGTGAAACCAAGTTTTCGATTCTATCTGCAATTTTCATTTCGTTTCTAGAGGCGCAAGAAGTGTGGATTGCGATTTTAGTGGGCTCTCCTAGGTCTGTTAGTTCTACATTTAGCTTATCCACAAGAAATTCTGTCAACTCATAAACCCTTTCTGCAACGGATAATGCCGTTTCAATATCTGACTCGCCTTCAAACAATTCAGGCCAATGATATTTGATCATTCCAGCGCAAGATCCGGAGGGGATTACAATCGGTATATCTTTTGGGAAGCACTTAATCAGTGATCTTGCAACTGGCAAGGACTCTTTTCTGTAACCTGAATTGAAAGCTGGTTGGCCGCAACAAGTTTGCTTACTAGGATAGATAACCTTTATACCTTCACGTTCTAGGAGTTGCATTCCAGCAAGGCCCGCTTTGGGGTAAAAAAGATCCACTAAGCAGGTACCCATAAAATAAACTTCATTAACAGGCATAGCTATATTTATTTTGATTCTGGATCAGAGAGAACAGATGTGTGATGCAAGAAACGGTTATGCCTTTCCTTCTCTTTGTCCATATTAGATAAAGACTCATTGACAAATTCCATATGTTTTTTTGCTGCCGACCTGGCCTCTTTGCTGTTACCATCGATGATACTATTCAGTATAGATTTATGTTGTTGTGTTAAATGTTTCTCAATCCCTTTTATCGTATACAAATACTTAAGATTGTTTTCTATACTGCTCAACAATACATCATAAATGCTTCGAGTGACATGTAATAAGGCGATATTATGAGAAGCCTCGGTGATGCTTAAATGAAAATTTATATCCGCCAGCGCTGAGGCTACATGGTCCTCAGCTGCCAGATGAAACTTAACCATATCGTAGTATTTCTCTTTAATGTTTTGTTTTTCGAGATTGGTAGCTCTAGACGCGGCAAGGAAGGCAGCCTCTGAATCCAATGTTTGTCTTAGCTCTAATATGTCATAACGAAATTCTGGGCGCTCTTTAAGAAGATTCGTTAGCGGGTCAGATAGAGACGAGTTTAGTGAAGTCGTGACATAAGTGCCACCACCTTGTCGCGATGTCAATAATCCTTTTGAGGTTAATATTTGTTTCGCTTCTCTTAATGTTGGTCTTGATACTTCGAGTCTTTCCGCCAAAACTCTTTCGGAAGGAAGCTGCACGCCAACTTGCAAGGCTCCCTCTGCAATCATGTCTTCCAACTGTCTAGAAACGATTTCAGCTATCGTAGTTTTTCCTCTCATAACGATAATGGTCAGTCCAGTTAATAATTTACATTCTACTCTATTTAATACTCTAATATACAGTTATTTAATAGGCTTAAAGAAAAATATCTAAATAATTTGACAATTAAATGTAATTGGTATATTATACATTGGACTTACCAATTTACCATTGCAATAGTTATGGTTTTTAGTAAGTTGAGATAATTAATTAATTAATTGTAAAAGGAGACATTAAAAATGAAAATAAAATCACTAGTCAGTATGTGTACGGTGGCAGCGCTATCAATGAGTGTGGCGACTACTGCTGTTGCAGATGACAAAGTTCTACTTAAACTGCCGGTATGGTTTGGAACTCACCTAACTGGATTGGGTTCATCCCCGTTGTTCTTTGCTGACACAGTCAACTCAGCTTCGGGCGGCAGTGTTAAAGTTAAAATTTATGAGCCAGGAAAACTGGTTGCTACAAAAGAAATGCTAGAGTCAGTATCCAATGGAGCAGTTAATGCTGGTTGGGGTACACCTGGATATAACACTGGCTTGCTAGGCAAAAAAGCTGCAATTTTCTCAGCCGTTCCATTTGGTCCTGAGGCCCCTGAATTTATGGCCTGGGTATATTATGGTGGTGGCCGCGAATTGTGGCAGAAGCTTTATGATGATGCTGGGTACAATGTACACGCTATACCTTGTTCTATCATTGCTCCAGAGACATCTGGTTGGTTCACTAAGGAAATCAATAGTGTAGCCGACTTAGACGGCTTGCGTATGCGTTTCTTTGGTTTAGGCGCTAATGTAATGGAGAAGCTAGGTGTTACAACTTCACTACTGGCAGCTGGAGATATCATGCCAGCACTTGAGAAGGGCGCAATTGATGCGACTGAGTTCTCAATGCCAGCTATTGATAAGCTCTTAGGTTTCCCTAAACTTTTGAAGCATAACTACTATCCTGGATGGCATCAGCCTTCCACTATGTTTGATATTATTATCAACGGAGATACATGGGCTAGTATGAGTGCGTCACAGCAATCTGTAGTAGAGACTGCTTGTAAAGCTACAATGCTTGACGGTTTGGCTTTGGGTGAAGCGATTCAGTTCGACTACATGAAAGCTAACACTGATGCTGGCGTAACAAACCATTACTGGTCTGACGAAATGCTAGCTACGTTTCAATCAGCATGGGATGAAGTTGTTGCTGAGCTAATTGCCGACGATCCTGAGTTTGGTGAAATTTATGGCGCTCTGAATGAGTTCCGTGCAAACTACCAAATCTGGCAAGAATGGATTTATTTACCACGTCCATCTATGAGGGGTCAATAGTAGTAATATTTTCTTCTTCTTAGGAAGCAGCAGAGCCGATCATCTCGGTTCTGCTGTTTTTTTTGAACCATCTTTATTAAACTATTGAACGCAATTGACACAGGTCAATCTATTGAACTATCTTTATGAGTTATAATACAATCACTCCAATCATTAAATCCAAATATGCCAGACATACCAGTACCAGTTTTCCCCGATAATCAACAAGATGAAGTGCATTTACAAGATATCCACCCTGAAGATCATTTTCCCGGCCATCACAAAGATAATGTAGAAATACCAATTTCGAAATTCCTGACCTCAATTGTTACAGCAATCACAACAAAAACTGCTTGGATCAATCTGCTTGTAATGTTAGTTATTTTGATTCAGGTTACACTGCGTTATGGCTTTCATGCTGGCGAGGCATGGGTTGATGAATTTATCTGGCATCTTTATGCCTTCTTTATGTTTGGTCTTTCATATGCCATAACAACCGATTCCCATATCAGAGTTGATATAGCGCACATGAAATTTACGAGAAAGAAACAACGCATTATCGAAGTGCTGGGCATTCTTTTTCTGATAATGCCGTTTACGATTATTATTCTTGATCATAGCATTGGCTGGGTGCATCATTCTTTTGTGTCTAATGAATTCTCAGAAAATACAACAGGCCTGCCTTACCGTTGGGTTGTCAAGTCTCTTTTGCCTATCTCACTGGTGCTGATTTTTATAGCCTCATTGTCAGAATTAATAAAAAATGTTGTCCTTTTGATTCATGGTGAGGATGTGACAAATAATCATTCAAGCGATAGTGGTTCAGCCATTGGTCGACTTTTTACTCCAACTATTACTAAAAACAAGGAAATATAATTATGTTTTTTGAACCAGAATATTGGCTAGTTGTTGCAATGTTTGCGACCTTTATTGCACTAATTTTTACGGGTTTTCCTGTGGCTTGGGTATTGGCGGGTGTCGGCATACTTTATGCCGGTGTTGGCTATATCACAGATATGCTGGATTGGACCTTTACCGGTCTTGATTACAATACACTTGCAATACTACATGGCAGAATATTTTCCATTATGTATAACTGGGTACTGGTTGCCCTGCCCATGTTTATCTTTATGGGACTAATGCTGGAAAAATCTGGCGTAGCAGAGCAAATGATGCACTCCATGCAAAGATTGTTTGGAAATGTTAAGGGCGGTCTTGCGATAACGGTTACTCTAATCGGAATTATTCTTGCCGCATCGACAGGAATTATTGGTGCTTCCGTTGTTTTGCTAGGCCTAATGTCTTTGCCGGTTATGCTAAAGCAGAAATACGAAAAGCCGATTGCGTTGGGAACGATTGCTGCATCTGGCACACTAGGCATCCTTATACCGCCCTCGATTATGCTTGTCATTATGGGTGACCAGCTCGCTGTTTCTGTTGTAGATCTATTCATGGGCGCTGTTTTTCCTGGCCTCATTCTAGGCATTCTTTACGTAGTATATATCTTTGTTTATGGACTCCTTAAGCCAGAAAAAGTGCCATTGTCTGCCGACCATACACCGATAGGTTTGAAGGATGTACTCAGGGTAATGATTGACATACTACCCCCCGCATTCCTTATTCTTGCGGTTCTAGGCTCTATCTTTATGGGTATCGCAACGGTAACTGAAGCTTCCGGTATTGGCGCTCTCGGATCAATGGTTTTGACTATTGCATATAAACGATTCAACTTTGCGGTCTTGAAGGATGTTGTAATCAATACAATGAACACGGCTGCCTATATTTTTGCAATCTTTGTTGGTGCAACAATTTTCGCTCTAGTTCTTAGAGAGTGCGGTGGTGACCAGTTTATTGAGGAGGGTCTGAATAGTCTTGGTCTTGGCCCTTATGGCATGATTATCGCTGTCATGATTATCATTTTTATTCTAGGTTTCTTCCTTGACTGGATTGAAATCAGTTTAATCATCTTGCCTTTGCTGGGACCAGTGATCATGCACCTCGATCTTGCTGTGAACGGTTTTGGTGTTGTCGATAATCCGAATCTGGTTTGGTTTGCTATATTGGTCGCAGTAACTCTGCAAACCTCTTTCCTTACGCCACCAGTCGGTTTTGCTATTTTTTATTTGAAAGGTGTCTGTCCGCCAGGTGTCAAATTAACAGATATATACAAGGGCGTTGTTCCTTTCATTGTTCTGCAGTTAATCGCACTAACTCTGGTTTTCATTTTTCCAGATCTGGTTACCTGGTTACCGGCTAAGGTTTACGCCCCATAATAAGAAACAAAGAGAATTAGTCAGAAGTGACCTGAGACAAGATTTCTCGCATATTCTTCTTGTTGGCGAATATCTCTTGCTCTGTCAGGCCGTCCATTTCGTGAGGAAAAACTAACCAGTCGTCCGTCTCATGAATATAGTAATCTGGCTCCATGTTGATTATATTTCTTTCAGGTTTATACCAGGGCATCGCCATACGAACATCGTGAGGTATGTTTTTTCTAGCTTTCTCATTTAGAGTGTCTAGAATTGCTTTAATGCTTCTGCCAGAATCGAACACATCATCCACCACGAGTAGTTTGTCTTCAGCGTTCATGTGGCTGATAAGATAGTCTATACCATGGACACGAACCTCCTTTGATTGGTTATCAATACCAATGTATGACGAAGTTCGAATAGCAATATGATCAGATTCATTACCAAGGTAGGCCATTATTTCTTGAATAGCAATACCAACTGGTGTACCGCCACGCCATACGCCCACTATAAAGTCAGGCTTAAACCCGCTATTATGAATCATAACACCGAGTCTAAATGAATCTAACAGCAGCTCATCTGCAGTAATGTATTTTTTTGTTATTGGCATAATTTAACTCCCCAAATAATGTCTTAATTATATTTGTTTATTTCCGCTTATTTATTCTTTATGAATCACTTGATACAGCTTGTCAAGTTATTGACCATTGGTTAATCTGTTTAATCAGGCGAGCTTTAGTTTTGCTACCAGCGAACGACGACTCCATAGCCATTCTTGAGATATTTAGTAGCTGTTCTATGTCGAGATTAAAATGCTCAGATCCATTGTGATATTCCTGACCAACACTAGTATTGAAAAACGGCGGGTCGTCAGAATTTATACTAACATTAATGCCGGCTTCAAGAATCTGTTTCAAAGGGTGACTTTTCCAATCCGGGTACAACGACAAAGCTAAATTACTGCCTGGACAAATTTCCAGTGATATATTACGACTCACCAAGGTATTAATTAATTCATCATCCTCTACGCAACGAACCCCGTGCCCGATTCGGCTAATCATAGGTAAATGATTAATTGCATCCCATACGCTTTCAGGGCCACAAACTTCACCCGCATGAACAGTGCAAGGGTAGCCAGCATCGATGGCGATTTGAAAGGCGGGAGTGAAATCTGACAAAACGTATTTGGATTCATCCCCACCCATACCGAAACCGACAACGCAAGAGTGTGGCTCATTGATCATTTGTTGTGCAATTCTTACTGCTTGTTGTGGTCCTAGATGACGTACACAAGTGACAATAATACGTCCTACAATGCCAAAATCTCTTTCAGCGTCATCAATCCCTTGGGCGCAACCAGAAAGCACATCTTCATAACTCATACTCATTTCAGCAGCATGGTCTGGAGAGATAAATGTTTCAGCATAAATCGTTCCCTCAAGTGCACAGGATTTAAGGTAATCATAGGTAATGTCTCTGTAATCTTTGCTATACATTAGACAAGAGCTCGCTTCGTCATAAGCCTGCAAAAAGGTGACAAAGCTATCCCAGGCATAGTCTCCTTGTGGAGTGAATAAGCTATCACTAAGCTTTACGCTGTTTCGTTTTGCTATCTGTCGAACTAACGAAGGCTGTATAGTTCCTTCGAGATGACTATGAAGTTCCACTTTAGGTATTTGATTGATTTTTTGGTGTATTAATTTCTTTGTACTCATCTGTTATATTAATTGACAGCTATTGCCATACGGCAGTGGATTTATTTCCAAATGGTTCGCGATTGTTTGACCCATATCTGCAAAACTTTCTCTCTCACCTAAGTTATTGTTTTTTACTTTATTTCCATAAAAAACAACCGGCACATGTTCACGAGTATGGTCACTACCTGGCCAGGTAGGGTCACATCCATGATCGGCCGTAATCAGTACCAGATCATCATTATTTAATCGATTTTCAATATCGATCATTCTAACATCAAGCTGCTCTAGTGCATAAGCATAACCAGAAACATCTCGACGATGACCGTACAAAGTATCAAAATCATTTAAGTTTACAAAAATTAGCCCCTCTTTGACTTTTTGCATTTGTATTAAGAGTTGATCAATTAGATCCATATTGTTTGAGCCTTTAACTGAATAAGTAACACCTTGACTGGAAAAGATATCAGCGATCTTGCCTAATGAAACTACCTGACCCCCAGCTTTCTTAATATAATCTAGCAAAGTTAAGCCATTAGGGGGAGTTGTCAGGTCTCGACGATTACTGGTTCTTTTAAAATCAGAATTACAGCTTCCAATAAATGGTCGCGCAATAACTCTAGTGATATTGAGATCGTCAACTAAATCCTTTGCGACTTCACATAGCTCATACAGGCGCTCCAAGCCAAAAGTTTCTTCATGAGCGGCAATCTGAAATACTGAGTCGGCCGAGGTATAGCAAATAGGTTGTCCAGTTTCGAGATGCAGTTCGCCAAATTCACGAATAACCTCTGTGCCAGAAGCATGTTTGTTGGCCAAGGTGCCATCGATTCGACCTTTTTTTATTAGTTTCTTGAGTAATGAATCAGGAAAACAATTGACTTTATTTGGAAAAGTGCCCCACTCAAATGGGACTGGTAGTCCACATATTTCCCAGTGACCACTTGGAGTATCTTTCCCTGCACTCAATTCACAAGCGTAACCGAACGCACCTTCGGGATTGTTGCCATTTAAAGGCAATTCTTGATCACGACTGAGATTAGCTGCCGCCCCTAAACCCCATCGAAGAAGGTTAGGTATTTTTAGCGGTCCGCTACGCAAATTACTATCAGCGTTACCTTTGGCACAGGCCTCAACAATATGCCCAAAAGTATCAGCACCATCATCGCCATAAAGATGAGCATCAGCGCTACTTCCCAGACCTAAAGAGTCAAGAACCAATATAATACTTCGTTTCATGGATTTGTCACTTGCTGGCTTCCAATATTTCGTATATCAATGGCTTTTCCTCAGGCTTTCCCTGACTAAATTGAATTAGTGGCGGAATGTTTTTTTGTAGGAATTCGAATTGATCACTGTCGCGTACATTTGCATATGCCAAAGGTTCGCCAACATCAACCCATTGACCTATCCCGGCCACCTCGGTTAATCCTACGCCAAGATCTATCGAATCACTTGATTTAGTGCGTCCAGCTTTAAGATTGATCATATTCAAGCCAATTGCGCGTGAATCGATAGTACTGAGGTAACCAGAGGACTCTGACAAAACTGGCTTGATAATTGCCATCGGGGCGATATGTTTGTTTTTGTTTTCAATCAAATCAATCGGTCCACCAAGTGCACGAACCATATTTGCAAAAACCTCAGCAGCTTGGCCTGCATGCAGCACTTGTCGAACATTTTTTCTGGCAGAAACCAAGTCGAGCTCTATCCCGCCAAGTTGCAACATTTGAGCTGCCAATTCGAGTGTTAGAGATAATAACCTTTGGTCGGCATCTTTTGGATTAGTTAAGAATTCAATACATTCTAGAACTTCAACCCCATTACCTACGCTATGACCTAACACCTGATTCATATCACTAATAAGACAACGGGTTGGCACACCGGCACCATTAGCAACATCAGCGATACTTTGGCCCAATTCCTTTGCCATTTCATATTCTGATGCAAAAGCTCCATTGCCGGTCTTGATGTCTATTACCAGAGCGTCCAGGCCAGAGGCCAGTTTTTTTGATAAGATTGAGGCAGTAATTAGGTCAATAGACTCTACAGTTGCAGTAACATCTCTGGCTGCATAAAAGCGCTGGTCGGCAGGCGCCAAGTTAGCGGTTTGACCGATAATTGCGCAACCGATCTCCTTAACAACTGCTCTAAATTTATCATTGTCTGGACAAACATCATATCCTGGAATGCTTTCCAATTTATCCAATGTACCCCCGGTATGACCTAAGCCGCGACCCGATATCATCGGTACATAGCCACCACAAGCAGCCACAATAGGTGCGAGCATTAAGCTTACCTTATCGCCAACTCCACCAGTTGAGTGCTTATCAACCACAGGACCGCCAAGTTTAAAATCTTGCCATTGCAAGACCTCGCCAGAGTGCATCATATGTTGGGTCAAACTCACACGCTCTTCCATGCACATGCCTTGGTGAAAAACAGCCATTGCAAATGCCCCGAGCTGAACGTCAGTCAAGCTTCCATCACTAATGCCTTTAACCAAGAAACCAATTTCAGCATCAGACAAAACCAAGCCATCACGCTTTTTTCTGATTAGCTCTTGTGGAAGATATTGATTGCTCATTGATTTAGTGATTAGTCACCATAAGGTGTCCAGATATTTTTCACTTCCGTTGCATTGCGTAAAAATTCCAGCCCTTCACCTTGCTGAGAGTCAAGCCAATCACGGTCTCCGTCGATATGAACCCACAGGCGCTTCAAGTCTATGGCGCTAGTAGCTTCTACTTGAGCAACCGTTTCTGGTTCGGCCCAACACCATATACCGTCAACCTCTGCATGACCAGCTAATTGTTCCGCCAGGTCAGTCTTGTTGCCGGTTAATATATTTACAACCCCTGCAGGGATATCTGATGTTTCGAGTGTTTGTACAAGTTCCAAGGCGATACTTGCGTAGCGCTCACTTGCTATTAGCACAACTCGGTTGCCCATCGCAATAGCTGGCGCTATTAGCGATATTGTACTGATCAATGGTTTTTCCTCTGGAGCGATTTGTGCTAACACGCCTATAGCTTCAGGTAAGGCCATTGTCACTCCACGATAGGGCGCGTTATGCACAGCACCATCGTATTTGTCCGCCCACGCCGCATAACTAAAAATGCGGCTCAGACTAGCATTAAATTCGGTTTTAGCTTGTTTCTTGGTGAGGCCACAAATTTCTTGTAAACGCTTAATCCATTCATCTTCACGGAGTGCTAGATTTTCTGCGAAAAAGTAAATAATTTGCGCTCTAAGATGGCCATTTTGGTTGCTCCAGTTACTCGCTTTAGTTGCGGCACTAACTGCATTGCGAATGTCTTTTCGGTTCCCTGCACCAACCCAGGTGGCAAGACTTCCATTAGCCTTATAGGTGGCAATACTGTGACCACCATCTGGTCTAACCTGCCTGCCTCCAATATAAAACTTGAGTGTGCGGTCAATATTTTCTTTGCTACTTTGTCGCTCAACTTTTATCGGCTTCGATTTCGCTACTTTTTTTAATAATTTTGGTTGAAGGTATTCATAAAGTCCCTCTTTGCCTCCTTCACGGCCGAAGCCAGATTCTCTTACCCCACCAAAACCGCATGACGCATCAAACTGATTGTGACAGTTAATCCAAATCACACCGGCTTTGATTTTTGGTGCAACGTCCATGGCCCGATTAATGTTTTCGCTCCATATACTTGCAGCGAGTCCATAGCGGCTATTATTGGCAAGCGTCACTGCTTCACTTTGTGTCCTAAAAGGCATCGAAACCAGCACCGGTCCAAAGATCTCCTCCTGAGCCAATGGATGGCTTGAATCGATTTCGGTTATCAGAGTTGGCGGGTAATAGTTGCCATCTGGCTGAGTTGTAGATGCCTGGTAGAGCTCACCCCCTTGCTCTATGCCATTTTGCACTAACTCATCAACCCTTTGATATTGAGTTTGGCTGACCAAACTGCCTATATCAACAGACTTATTTAGGGGTGTGCCCTGGCGTAGGGTTTGCATCCTCTTTTTAAGTTTGGTGTGCAGTTTGTCAGCAATTTGAGCCTGCACCAGTAGTCGAGAGCCAGCACAGCAGACTTCACCTTGATTAAACCAGATAGAGTCAACGAGACCTTCAACTGCTGCATCTAGGTCAGCGTCCTCAAAGACAACAAAAGCTGACTTGCCGCCAAGCTCAAGAGTTAATTTTTTGTTCTGTCCAGCGGTAGCTTTTCTTATAGCACGGCCTACACTCGTAGAGCCAGTAAAGGCAACTTTATCAACCCCCTCGTGCGCAGCCAATGATGCACCAGTAGTGCCTGCACCGTTAACGATATTAATTACTCCATCTGGAACGCCGGCCTGTTCGCACAAATGCGCAAAAAACATGGCTGTTATGGGTGTCTGTTCGGCAGGTTTAAACACCAACGTATTGCCCATAGCAATAGCGGGAGCGATTTTCCAAGCGAGCATTAATAAGGGAAAATTCCAAGGAACTATCTGTGCCACTACTCCAATAGACTTGTATTCAGAAAACTCTCGCTCCTGAATTTGCGCCCAACCAGCATGATGATAAAAGTGTCGGATAGCCAAAGGGATATCGATATCTCGACTCTCGCGGATTGGTTTGCCATTATCTAGTGTCTCTAAAACAGAGACTATGCGTGTGTGTTTTTGCAATAACCGTGCTAATGCATAGAGCACTTTAGCGCGACCATGTCCGTCCATCGCTTGCCAAGCCGGGAGAGCATTACGAGCTGCGGTTATCGCTTTTTTTAACTGGTTAGGGCCTGCCACTTCAATATTCGCCAACAGATCACCATTTGAAGGATTGAGGCTTGCAATCAAGTCTGCATCCGATCTACTCTCAAATTTGCCGTTAATGAATTGTCCAAAACGGCGTCCATGACTGTCGAGCCAATTTTGGGCTTCTTCAGAACTTTCTAGAGCGTCGCTGTAGTCAAGTTTTTCAAAAGATTCTATTAAAGTCATAGTCTTGTCCTATGTTAAAGGGTGGCGGTATGAGGCCGAGTAATAGCCGCTAGCAAAATGATCAAGTTGGCGTTCAATATCACCCAATAAACTTGACGCACCAAAACGAAAAAGGTCAGGCTCTAACCAGCGTCTCCCCAGCTCCTCTTTAATCATTGTCATGTAGGTGAGTGCAGTTTTACTGTCACTGATACCACCCGCCGCCTTGAAACCAATAGAGTAGCCGGTTTTTTCATAATAGCTGCGAATCATTCTTGTCATCACCAAACTTACAGGGAGGGTTGCATTGACAGGCTCTTTTCCTGTGGAAGTCTTGATAAAGTCTGCCCCAGCCATCATACAGACCTGAGATGCTTTGGCGATATTACTTAGATTACCGAGCTCGCCGGTAGCTAATATAGTTTTCATGTGTGCCTCACCGCAACTATCTCTAAAAGCTTTAACTTCTTCATATAGCTCTCTCCATTTACCCTCCAGAACGTGTCGACGACTGATTACTATATCAATCTCGTCTGCACCAGAGGCGAGTGAATATTCAATCTCTTGCAACCTTAAAGGGAGTGGCGAAAGTCCAGCAGGAAAGCCAGTTGATACTGCAGCCAATTTTACTTTGGAGTCTTTTAAGGCTTGATATGTCGTCTTCAGCATATCATGATAAACACATACAGCTGCAACGCTGAGATTTAGTGATTCAATATCTAAACTCTTAATTAATTGCGGACTCAAAGGTCTTCTTGATTTGCCACAAAGACGCTTGACTCGAGACTCTGTATCATCGCCCGAAAGGGTTGTCAGGTCAATCAAACTTATAGCTTTTAATAGCCATGCGGCTTGTTGTTGCTTTTTAATGCTGCGACGAACAGCATAGCTTGCACAGCGGCGCTCTACTGCGCTCCTATTGACAGTAATATTGGAAATCCTATCTATATTGAAATCTATTCCTGGGTTACGCTTTATTTTGGAATCAGCATCAGAACTGTCAACCAAATTCATTTTTGGATAAGAAATAATTTTTTTATCATGCTCAGTCAATTCTTTATCAATAACCGAACTTTTAGTATTTAGTTTATTGGTATTCATTTTATTATTGACTTTCAAGATAGGCAATTAACAAACACTCTACAGTATCAGCAGCCTGACTTGCAAAAGAAATAGTTTGTTCATGACTAAGGGCTGTCTCACTCATCCCAGCTGCATAGTTGGTAATCACTGACAGGGCACACAAAGGTAGGCCTTGATAGCGAGCCAGAATAACCTCTGGGACGGTAGACATGCCAACCGCACTTGCACCTAAAGATTTGATTGCACGAATTTCCGCAGGAGTTTCAAATTGCGGTCCACTCATCCAGGCATAGATACCTTCATACAAATTAATATCACTGGTTTTGGCTGCAGAACGCATCGCATCATTCAAATCATCACTGTAAGCCTTGCTCATGTCCACAAAGCGTTGATTACTTTCAACACCAAATAAGGGCGAAACACCAGTCATATTAATGTGGTCAGTTATCATCATTACGCTTCCTGGTGTAGCTTCAGAAATTAGACTTCCAGCAGCATTAGTTATTACTAAAGATTGACAACCTATAGCTTGAAGAGTCTCAATAGCTACAGCCATTACATCAGCTTTGCCATTTTCATAATAGTGGGCACGTCCTTGCAGAATAAGCACATTGGTGCCGCTAACTTGACCTAAAAATAGTTTGCCTACGTGACCACCTACACCAGCAACAGGAAAACCAGGCAATTCATCGAAGTCAATACTGGCAACGACCTCAACATGGTCGCAAAATTGACCTAAACCAGAACCCAAAATTAAGCCCACTTTGGGAGAAAAATCTTTTGCAGATTTTTTAATAATCTTTACACAGTCATCAACCTGGCTCATGGCAAATACTCTGGTCCGAATGAATTAGGCAACAAGTCAGCAAGAAGTAGACGCTGTTGTACGCCACTAGGGGAACACAAGATAACTTGTGTATTGGCATCGGAAAATTCCCGTATGCGTTGACGACAGCCTCCACAGGGACAACCGCCTTGATCATTCTGACTCATAACATAAATCAATTTAATGTTCTTTTCGCCCGCCAATATCATTGAAGCAATTGCAGCAGCTTCTGCGCAATTTCCAAGAGGATAGCTAGCATTTTCCACGTTACAGCCACTATAAGTGTTTCCATTATCAGTAACTATCAAGGCGCCAACTGGGTAATTAGAGTAGGGAACATAAGCCTTATTCATGGCCTCTTTTGTTGCTGCAATATAACTTGATTCACTCATATCTATAATTCCTTAATATATGGCTGTGCGGATGCCTTTGGAGGTATCGCCTTTCCAATAAAACCAGCCAACAAGATGACGGTTAATAGGTAAGGTATAGCTTCAATTAATTGTACTGGAACTTCACCAATAACAGGAAGAACAACACCTTGGAGTCTTAGAGCTAAGGCATCTAAAAAGCCGAATAAAAAACATGCAGCCAAGACTTTATATGGATGCCACTTTCCAAATATAAGTGCAGCCAAAGCAATAAATCCTTGGCCAGCAGTCATTTCTTTAGTGAACTGTGCATTATGAGCGATTGCAATATAAGCACCACCGATACCACATAGGATCCCTCCTATAAGCAAGGCTTTATAGCGAAGCCCTTCTACAGATAAGCCAGCGGTATCTACAGCTTTAGGGTTTTCGCCAACAGCCCTTAACCGCAGGCCAAATCGAGTTCGATATACCACCCACCAAACCAATGGGACAATAGCAAAAGCTAGGTAGACCAAAATATTGTGACCACTAATCAGTTCTCTATAAATAACTCCAATTAACGGAATATGATCAATAATATCGACGCCAGGCAGAGTAATAGAAAGAAACCTTTCGTCAGATTGAAGTGTAGGAGTTATTCCTCCTTTCTTAAACCAAGCTAAAGTCAAAATCATTGTTAATCCTGAAGCTAAGATATTGATTGCAACGCCACTAACTATTTGATTTCCTTTGTAGGTGATTGAGGCAAATCCATGAATCATAGCAAAGACACATGATGCAAACATACCTGCAATTAGGCCAATCCAGGGAGAACCAAAGACAGATGCTGCACTAGCAGCGATAAAAGCTGACATTAAAAGTTTACCTTCAAGACCGATATCGACTACACCAGAGCGCTCAGCGAATAAGCCAGCCATAGAGGCAAAAATAAGTGGTATACAGACCCTAAATGAAGCGTCCAATGTCAGTATAAGATTTAATAATAAGTCATTCATTCTTATGTCTCAATTGGTGCTAGAAAGCGAATTAATAAAGGCCTATATAAATATTCTAAGCCACCACAAAACAAAATTACTAGTCCTTGCATAACCACAACTATATCTCTTGAAACGTTCTGTAATTCAAAATCTAATTCTGCACCGCCTTGATATAGTATTCCAAAGAGAAGAGCTGCAATAAGGATTCCTACTGGATGGTTTCGACCCATTAAAGCAACCGCAATTCCACCAAAGCCATAACCATAATTAAAATTTAAAAATAGACGATGTTGAACCCCTATAAGTTCATTGACTCCAACTAATCCTGCTAATGCTCCAGAAATACACATTGTTACAACAATAATTTTTTTTGGGTTAATGCCACTATATATAGCAGCATCGTTGCTTTTTCCTGTAGCTCGAATAGCAAAACCCCAACGTGTATGCCAAAGGAAAAACCAAACTAGAAGTGAGAAAAATAAAGCTACAAGAATTGATAAATTCAGTGGTGACTTCGCAATGTTATAGCCAAATCCAGCAAACACATCATGAACAAAAGGCAACCATACAACTTCAGGAAAATTTCTACTTTCGGGGGACATTTGACCTACTTCTCGAAGAACATGTACCAACATATAAACCATTAAGGCAGAGGCCAGAAAATTAAACATAATGGTTGTGATAACAATATGGCTCCCACGATAAGCTTGCAAATAAGCTGGAATGATTGCCCATAGAGCGCCAAATAAAAGTCCACCCGATATTGCTAATGGTATAAGAATCCAAGCACTAAGAGCAGGGTTAATGTATAAAGCAACTAAAGCAATACCAAGACCACCAACATATGCCTGACCCTCTCCACCAATATTAAATAGGCCTGCATGAAAAGCAACAGCCACTGCCAAGCCGGTGAACACAAAGTTTGTCGCGTAATAAAGGGTATATCCAAGACCTTCATCATAACCAAGTGCACCATATATTAAGATTTTTGTTGCCTTTATAGGATCAACACCAATAAAAAGAAAAACAACAGCAGTAGCTAAAAAGGCAGTTAAAACATTAAACAGTGGCAATAATAAGCCATTTATCCAAGCTAATCTTCTATCACGAGTCATAATTGTGCCTCTGTGATTTGTTTATCAGAAGGTAAAGCATTAGCCATCATCATTCCAAGCGTTGCTTCATCAGCATTAGCAGCATCGACAGTTCCAGTTATTTCACCATCGCACATTACAATAATTCGGTCACTGATTGACATGATTTCTTCTAATTCTACTGAAATTAAAATAATCGCTTTACCTGCATCTCTCATCTCAATGATGCGTTTCCTTATAAATTCAATAGCACCAATATCAATTCCACGAGTAGGTTGGCCAATAATTAAGACTTGTGGGTTTCTTTCAAATTCTCTCGCTAAAATAAGTTTTTGTTGATTTCCACCTGAAAAGTTGGATGACTTTAAGGCTGGATTTATAGGGCGAACATCAAAGGCCTCCATTATTGATTCGCAGTTAGCTTTAACTAATGATCGTTTGAGCCAAACACCTTGGTTAATTTCTTTGTCATTTTGATAGCCTAAGAGTGCTGATTCACTAGCACTAAAATCAGAAATTAGCCCCATTCTTTGTCGATCTTCAGGGACATGTGCTACGCCTAGATTACGTAACTCTTGAGGGTTAAGAGATTTCTTAGGAGAAATAGTTTCGCCTAAAATTTCAATACTGCCTTTTGATAATGGCAAAATTCCTGCTAGTGCTTTCAAAAGAGTGCCCTGACCATTACCGGTGACCCCAGCAATTCCAAGGATTTCGCCAGAGCGTGCCTCAAAACTAACTTCTGAAACCCGCTTAATTCCTTGTTCATTATGTATTTCAAGATTACTGGCGATTAGGAGAGGATCTCCACTTTTTGCTTCAGTTCTAACAATATTTAGTAAAACTTTTCGACCAATCATTAATTCTGCCAGTTCTTCTGGATTGGTTTCACTTGTTTGACGATGCGCTACCATTTTTCCTGCCCGCATGACTGATACATAATCCGTGATACTCATAATTTCACGAAGTTTATGAGTGATTAATATAATAGTGACACCTTGTTTCTTAAGTGCTTCAAATATTCGAAATAATTCGTCTGACTCTTGAGGAGTCAATACACCTGTTGGTTCATCCAGTATTAAGACCTTTGCTCCCTTATAGAGTCCTTTTAGAATTTCAACTCGTTGCTGCATACCAACGGATAGTTCTTCTACTGCAACATCTAATTCAACTTCTAATCCGTACTCTTTTGCAAGCCTTGTTAGTTCTATGCGAGCTTTCTCAAGGCTTTCAGTAATTAATGCACCACCTTCACTTCCAAGTATGACATTTTCAAGAACAGTAAAATTCTCGACAAGCATAAAGTGCTGATGAACCATCCCTATACCTGCCTCAATTGATTGGCGTGAATTAGTCGATATAAAGTCTTGATCAAAAACTTTTATTTGCCCAGAGTCTGCCTGATAGAAGCCATACAAAATACTCATTAAGGTTGACTTGCCAGCTCCATTTTCTCCAACAATGCCGTGGATTGTGCCTGTTTTAACACTCAGGTTTACTTTATCATTTGCATGTACTGCACCAAAGTGTTTGTCTACATCGATTAGTTCAATTGCTATATGAGAATTTTTCATAGTTGTAATTCTAAACTAAATACAACAGAATTTTACAGTCGTACATATAATACATCCGACCAAAAGGTCGGATGTATTAATGGATAAAAGTAGTACTTAGATTGGACAGGTATTGTCTGCCATGTAATCATGTACTGAAATGTCACCAGCAATAATTGCATCTCTGGCTTCATTGACTCGTGCTTCCATCTCTGCACTGACTAAGTCGCGGTTGTACTCGTCTAGAGCCCAGCCAACACCTCCCTCAGCAACACCTAGAACTCTCATGTCAGATGACCAGGTGCCATTCATTGCAGCTTCATAGCTATCATAAGCGGCTTCTCCAACTTGCTTTAACATAGAGGTTAGCATAGTGCCAGGTTGCATGTAGTTCTGGTTAGAGTCTACACCAATAGCTAGAACACCCATATCTGCAGCAGTTTGATAAACACCAATTCCAGTTCCACCAGCTGCAGCATAAACTACATCAGCGCCAGATTCAACTTGACTGCGAGTAAGTTCACCACCTTTAGATGGGTTGCCCCATGCAGCAGGAGTAGATCCAGTCATATTTGCAAGTATATTTATAGAACTATCTTGCCATTTAACGCCTTGTTTGTAACCACACTCAAAGCGACTAATGAGTGGAATATCCATGCCACCAACAAAACCTACAGTACCAGTCTTCGAATTCATAGCTGCCAACACACCGACTAGGAAGGAACCTTCATGCTCTTTGTATATTACGTTTTGAACATTGGGCAATCCAACGACCATATCAATGAGTGTGAATTTTGTGTCTGGATATTCTTCAGCAGCTGCTTGTACAGCGTTAGCCATAGTAAAACCTACGGCTACAACAGGGCTATAACCACGCTGAGCAAGTTTTTTAAGACTTTGCTCCATCATAGATTCGTTTGTTGGCTCAAGCTCTGTAACAGCGATACCAGTATCATTCATAAATTTAGTAATTCCAACAAATACAGCCTCATTGAAGGATTTATCATTTTTACCTGCAGTATCATAAACAACAGCAGGTCTAATGTCAGCCTGTGCAATGGATGTTGATAAAATA
>CAJWTP010000027.1 GCA_913047325.1 uncultured Gammaproteobacteria bacterium | reverse complement strand
TTGTTAAGTTTGCAAAATAGCCAAATTTCATATTCCAACCTCCTTTTTGAAAAAAATAAAATCAAAAACAAAGTCGGACACCTTTTATGGCCGCTGCCCGAAACTCGGCCGTAGTGTTTCGACTTGATATTAACATTGTTTCGCATTTAAATAATTGACCTAAGTCAATTTCGTTTGATATGTGAGGGAGGGTAAATTAATACATAGCCGAGCACAAGAGGGACTCCCGTACCTTCAAAGTCTAAATATACGTGCAAGGGAGGGTGGTACAATTCGATGTATTAAATAGAGTATGAACAAGCGATGCCTAAACCCTATATCCACTTCAGTCGAGAAGAATTCTCCCAACGCCAGCAAAAAACACGCGAACATCTACAAAAGCTTGAACTAGACGGTTTACTGCTATTCAAAATCGAAGATATGTATTGGCTAACTGGTTACGAAAGTGACGGGTTTTGCATTTTTGGTAGTATGTTTATCGGTACAGACGGCGCCTTAACTCACCTGGCAAGGCCGGCTGATTTAGGAAACATTTCCTATTCATCAATCTGCGAGGATGTGAGAATTTCTCCTGATACAGAAGATTCAACCCGTGCTGAGCATATCAAAGATATGCTGCGTTCACTTGGCATGGAAGGAAAAAAGATTGGCATTCAGGTAGACACAATGGGCCTGACGCCACGTCTATTTCTGGAAATTAAGGAGATATTGGATGGCTGGTGTGCCCTGACGGTTGCGCCCGATTTCATTCGTGTGCTTCGCTTGGTCAAAAGTCCGCAGGAATTGAACTATTTTCGCAAGGCCGGCGAAGTTATGGATATTGTCATGGACAAGGTTATAGAGGCAACTTACCCTGGCGCTTTTGAGGGCGATATTTATGCCACTTTTTATGACACGCTTTTTCGGCTTGATGCAGACTTACCTGCCCACATTCCTCCCCTTGGAAGTGGAGATTCCGCCCTAAACCTACGCTATACAACAAAACGCAAAAACGTGTCAGAGAATGATCAAGTTACACTAGAACTTGGACTTGCATATAGGCATTATCATGTCGCTTGCATGGGCGTTGTCCTCACCGGCCCTGAGATTAATAACCGGCATCTTAAAATGCATAAAACCAGTGTCATTGCACTTGACGCGGTTCAGGCAGCACTTAGACCTGGAACAACGGTCGGCGAACTATTCGATATCTATAAAGTAACACTTGAAGAGCACGGCGAACATGATGCAGTTCTAACAGTTGCTGGTTATACGATGGGCGCCATGTGGCCACCTACCTGGATGGAAGAACCGATGATTTTCGAGGGCAATCCATTAGTTTTGGAGGAAAACATGACTTTCTTCACCCATATGATCCTGAATGACCGTGAAACAGGCCTTTCTATGGCTGTCGGAGAGACGGCAATAATTACAACAGACGCACCGGAAATTATCACCCACACTCCACGTGAACCTATAATCAAGCAGTAATATAAACGGTAATGGCAAGTTCAAAAGAAAGTCTGTACGGTGCAGAGGCTCCCCTCAAGAATCCAAATTTCGTTTAATGTGTGAAGGGAGGATTATGCCAAAATGCTTTCTTTGAGTTCTTCAAATGAAGATTCTCCTTGCAGCTGCCTGACAATTTTAAGAGCGAAATCAATAGCAGTTCCTACTCCTTGAGAGGTCATCACTTTACCATCGATAACGGTAGTTTGGTCTTGACGATAGCCATCGATTCTGATTTGATTTTCGATGCTAGGGTAACAAGTAAAATCATTATTTAAAACATCTGCAGTGTGAAGTGCTAGAGGTGCCGCACAGATGGCGCCAATGTATTTACCTTGATCCTTCATTTGCTTCAGTATTGATTGAACGTTTTCACTCTCACTAAGTACAAGGGTTCCGCCTAAGCCACCAGGAAGGGTAATCATATCGTAAGAATTTATGTCGACTAAATCAATTGGACAGTCGGCGGCAACTTCGATTCCCTGACCGCCTTTAATCATCATTCCAGTGACTCCAGCAACAGTGACATCGATGCCGCCCCGCCTACAAACGTCAATAATAGTGATGGCCTCTATTTCTTCAAAGCCCTCGGCCAGAGGGACGAGCATTTTAGGCATAATAACCTCCAATTAATATTAACTAGAGATAAAGAATATCACATTCTTAGATTTATGGTAATGCGTTATAAGTTTTTATTTAAATGGTATGGTTGTTACCGTTGCTAACCTTAAACCCCAAGGAGTATCTACCTCTACCTCTGAACCTGCAGCATTAAATCCGCGATCTATCGTTGCAATAGCGATGTTCTTTTTCAGTCTCGGTGAATATGCAGCGCTGGTGACTTTCCCGCATCTTTTGTTGTTGATTGAGACCTTCCATGGACTAGCGCAACCACCATCAAACGCTTCACCTTCCACAAACAGACCAACAATTTTCTTAGTAACTCCCTCTGATCTAGTTTTATGAAGTGCATCACGACTTAAGTATTCAGCGTTCTTGTCAAGCTGACAAAACATATCTAGCGGTAATTCAAGAGCGTTGGTGTTTAGGTCCATGTCGTTACCCCAAGAGAAAAGGCCTGATTCGATTCTTTCAATGTTGTTTGGTGTGCCAGGTTTAATGTCATATTTCTCGCCAGCCTTCATCACCAAATCCCAGAGCCTCTCACCTTGATTTCCATCTCTAAGGTAGAGTTCAAAGCCACCCTGTTTGCTCCAACCAGAGCGCTGAACAATTAAGGGTATCCCGTCAAGCTCAGTTTCTTTAAAAAAGAAATATTTGATATCTTTAACCCAGTCACCGAAAAGGTCTACCATTAAGGGTAAATTGTTTGGTCCCTGGATAGCCAATGGGGAGACGTCAGGCTCATTGATCTGGACATCCCAGCCAAGGCCACAGGCAAGTCCCTTAGCCCACAAAAGGACGTCACTATCAGCAATTGAAAGCCAAAAATGACTCTCACCCAAACGAAGTATGATAGGGTCATTGACGACACCACCGTTCTCGTCAGTAATCAGGGCATATTTACCTTGCCCAATCTGGAGACTGGAAAGGTCTCTCGGGGTGATATATTCAACGAAACGGAAGGCGTCACTTCCGGTTATCTCTACCTGACGTTCAGCGGCAACATCCCAGAGCGTAACATTGTTAATCAGATTCCAGTAATCATCATCTGATCCTTCGTAAACGACAGGCATAAGCATGTGGTTATAGATTGTAAAACTTTTAGCTCCAGAACGTAGCGTAGCTTCGTAATATGGTGATTTTCTTAAGCGATCTGATAGTGTAAGTTCTAAATTGCCAGCCATTATTTCCCCCTAATTCAATGCAATTTTATAATTTAAAAGCATTTATAATTAAGAATATCAAGATGAGTATTTATACAGTATCTTTAAATAATAGGCATTATTTTTTTAGTTAAGTTATATTTTAAACAGTTCTTTATCTATGGAAATTAATCAGGCTGATTTAACTGACATACCACAACTTTGCATCCTGCTAGACGTTCTGTTTAGTCAGGAGGCTGAATTTAAGCCCAATCACGAATTACAAGGAAGAGGGCTAAGCAAAATTATAAATAACGAAGATACTGGTGTCGTTATAGTCGCTCGTGACTCTGCCAAGGTAATAGGGATGGTGAATATTCTTTATACAGTCTCTACAGCGCTTGGAGAACGGGTAGGGGTACTTGAAGATTTTGTAGTTTTACCGAAATATAGAAATGACGGGGCAGGTTCAGAGCTTTTATCATATGCACTTAATTTTGCTAAGCAAAAGGGTTGCAAACGTATCACTTTACTTACCGATGATGACAACGAGGATGCGCAACGTTTCTATCTTAGGCATGGATTTTCACGCTCTTCGATGGTACCATTTAGACTTTCTCTATTTAGACTTCCTCTAGATAATTAATGGTTTAGTTATGGTTCTAGAAATATTTTTTGCTGCAGGCTGTTTTTGGGGGGTTGAAAAAAACTTCGAGCAGATTGAGGGTGTTGTTGATGTTGTATCAGGCTATTCTGGTGGAAATTACGACAATCCGACCTATAGTGATATTCTAGAGAATCGAAACTTAAAGGGTGGCGGTTTTCTGGAAATTCTTAGAAACATTGCGAACTCCGGCGACGAAACCGAAGTCGATGACCTTCTAGTTAACCACACTGAGACTGTCAAGGTTGTCTATGACCCAGATATTGTTTCGACGGAATACCTAATCAAGAATTTTTGGCAAATCCACAATCCTACACAGATCGATGGTCAGGGCAACGATATAGGCAATAACTATCGCTCTGCAATATACTGGACAACGCCACAACAACAAGCCATAGCACTTCAAACAAGGGAAGAGTTCCAAAAACTGCTTAACGAAAATGGCTATGGCAATATAACCACAGAGATAATGGAGCTGGACAGATTTTGGCCTGCAGAAAATTATCATCAGGACTACTTAGCCAAAAACCCAAACGGCTATTGTCCTGACCATTCTACGGGTTTAGTATTTGTCGACAGAGAAACTAAAACTGCGTATCACGACACTATTGCGCCTCTTGGCGGTAAAGAGATTGTTGTGGTTGAGCCTGAAATAGAGGGGACATGTTTATTTTGCTTGAAATTTGAAAGAGAAGTTACGTCAAAATATTCAGGCTCGATTACCCTGAGAACCGCGCCAGCCTCAGCGCTGCAAGGCTTTTCTTTAAAA
This sequence comes from uncultured Gammaproteobacteria bacterium, assembly GCA_913047325.1. Lineage (GTDB taxonomy): Bacteria > Pseudomonadota > Gammaproteobacteria > PS1 > Pseudothioglobaceae > Pseudothioglobus. The sequence goes on along the minus strand of CAJWTP010000027.1, from coordinate 17,612 downwards.
ACCGAGACCTGGGCTACGCCTACCATTTTCTTTATTGAAGATGGCAAAGAGGTTTGGGCAAATCAGGGGTTTATGGATGTCAAAGAGTTTTACAAAGCTCTGGGCGAGTTCAAGCTCGGAACAAGCTCAGAGTCTTATGATGTCGCCTTTAACGATGGTACCGATAGGCGCTATTGCAGGCAATACGAAATCTTTAATAATACTCCCGACGGTGTATTTGTAGATAAGCTCTCGGGGAGACCTCTGTTTGACACAGATTACCGCTTTAACTCTAAATCTGGCTGGCTATCTTTCACAAGGTCTGTAGCTAACGAAGTCTATGAAAAAATTGATTACAGCTTTGGCATGGTGCGAACCGAAATACGCTCGGTCAGTTCCGATATTCATCTAGGTCATGTCTTTAATGACGGTCCAGGCGGCTTGCCAAGGTATTGCATTAATGCTACGGTGCTTGAGTTTTTACCTAGGACGAAAATATAGACATTGCTATAAGTTTTTTGTTGGGATGCTGTTGCGCTCTAACCAGGCCCTGAATTTTGCTTGAATATTCTCAAGCGTCTCTTTGTCATCAGCCTCAAACCGTAACACTAAACATGGAGTAGTGTTAGAGGCCCTAACCAGACCCCAGCCGTTTTCATAATCAACACGAATACCGTCGATAGTGTTTATCTCAGAGCCCGGAAAATCAATATCATGAGAAAGCTTTGATATGGCGTCATGTTGTTCGCCATGTTTGTTAAAGTGAATGTTGATTTCTGGTGTGTTGACTCGGTCCGGCAATTTGGCAAAAATTTCAGCACAGGAGTCATCGTTTTTTGAAATTATTTCTAATAGCCTTGCACCCGTATAGAGTGCATCATCGAAACCATACCAACGCTCGTTGAAGAAGATATGGCCAGACATTTCACCACCAAGCTCGGCGCCGGTTTCCTTGATCTTGTTTTTGATAAAGCTGTGACCTGTGCGGCTCATAATCGGTTCACCGCCATGCTTGGAAATATCCTGCGGTAGTAGCGAAGAACATTTAACATCAAAAATAATTTTTGCACCACTATTTCTACTAATCACGTCTCTTGCATAGAGAATCATTTGACGGTCAGCCCATATCACGTTGCCTTTATTGTCAATTAACCCTAAACGGTCGCCATCACCATCAAATGCAAGCCCCAAGTCGGCACCAGTATCAAGCACCTCGTTGGTTAAATCTTTCAAGTTCTCGGGTTTTGATGGGTCTGGGTGATGGTTGGGAAATCTGCCATCCACCAGACAAAACAGTTTGGTTACATTAGCACCAAGAGACTCGAACAGTTTAGGGGCAATGTTGCCGGCAATCCCGTTACCGCAGTCAACCACAATGTTTAGTTTTTTATCCAGCTTAATGTCAGATTTGATTTTGTCTATATAGTCCTGGTCGATGTTCATTGTAATCGAAGAGCCAGCACCATAAGAGAAATCCTCGTTGATAATTCTTGAGTACAATGATTCGATTCTTTCAGCTGTGAGCGTTTCACCAGCTATCATGATTTTAAGACCGTTGTATTCAGCAGGGTTATGTGAGCCCGTAATCATAACCCCAGAGGTGGCACCTTTTGTATACGTCGCAAAATACACCAAGGGGGTTGGGACCATACCTACATCAACGACATGGCAACCACTTTCAATGAGCCCTGAAATTAATGCCTCTGAAAGAATCGGTCCAGTTAAACGTCCATCCCTGCCAACAACAATCCCTCTCTCTTCTTGGGCAATTGACTCGCTACCAATAGCCAAACCAATCAATTTGACAACCTCAGGTGTTAATTCATTTTCAACAATCCCGCGAATATCATATGCTTTAAAGATCGATCTTGTAATACTCATGCAAAATAATTGATAAAATTAGCGTAATTAGCACATTTTATCAAAGAATGATTTTGGATAATGAGAGAAGATTTTGAAGTAATTGAAATATCCTCTAACTCGATGACATTGAAAGCAAACCGTCAGAGTTCATGTAGTGTTTGCACTTCCAAGGGAGTTTGTGGAACGGGTGTCTTGTCCGGTTTGTTTAGTGGCTACAGTCTCTTTAAAAAACCTCTAAAAAATGGCGTCAAGGAGGGAGACATTGTAACGTTAGAGATTTCCTCGAAAGAGTTATTTTTCCGAGCCATGCAGCTCTACCTTTTTCCTATACTGGGACTCTTTGCTGGAGCCTATTTGTCCGAATTTATTTTCCCATTAAACGACATAGCTCAGGCCTTAATGGGACTCTCTGCTTTTTTATTAGTATTATTGCTGTTAAGAGCTTTAATTAAGTAGATTTACTTACTATTTTTAGGGATAATTCAAAGCAAAGTTAATTGAACTATTTCGATGCATCATTGAGTTGTTTTGATGCTCACTCAAATCAGTGAATAATTACAGTATATGCCTGACAAAGACATTGACCCTCAAGAAACAGTTGAATGGCTAGAAGCATTTAGGTCTGTATCAAGATTCGAAGGAGGAGATAGAGCCAAATATATCCTTCAAAAACTTATCGATATGGCCCATGAAGACGGGATGGATTTGCCCGATGGTGTCAATACCGCCTATCTCAATACGATCCATGTGGAGAAAGAATCCGAACTAGTCGTTAAGCATGAGATTGAGCACAGAATCAAGTCAATCATTCGTTGGAATGCCATGATTATGGTTGTCAAGGCAAATCAAATTTCTTCGGAGTTGGGTGGACATATCGCTTCTTTCGCGTCAAGTGCAACGCTTTATGAGGTTGGGTTTAACCATTTTTATCGTGGCGATAAGTTAGACCAAGGGGCTGACCTAATATTCTTCCAGGGTCACATCGCACCAGGCATTTATTCACGCGCCTATTTAGAGGGAAGGATAACCGAACAGCAGATGCTTAATTTCAGGCAGGAAGCGAATAATATTGGACTCTCATCTTATCCTCACCCCTGGTTAATGCCTAATTTTTGGCAATTCCCAACCGTTTCAATGGGGCTAGGGCCGATTATGGCTATTTATCAAGCGCGCTTTATGAAATATCTCCATCACCGTGAAATTATCAAGACTGACAAGCGAACTGTGTGGGCTTATATAGGTGATGGTGAGACCGATGAACCAGAATCACTGGGGGCTATTTCAATGGCCGGAAGAGAGAAACTTGATAATCTCATTTTTGTAATCAACTGTAACTTGCAGCGTCTTGATGGACCTGTTCGGGGTAATGGAAAGATAATCCAAGAACTAGAGGGGATGTTTCGTGGAGCTGGTTGGAATGTTATCAAGGTTATCTGGGGCAGGGGATGGGATACACTCCTAGCAAATGACAACTCGGGCTTATTAAAGAAACGTATGGAAGAAGTTGTTGATGGAGAGTATCAAGCCTACAAGGCTAAAGATGGGGCCTATGTTAGGAAATATTTTTTTGGAGAATATCCTGAATTATTAAAGCTCGTTGAGCATATGTCGGATGAAGAGATTTTTGCCCTTACACGTGGAGGTCATGATCCAAACAAGGTTTATCAGGCATACAAGAAAGCGAAGGAGCATGCCGGTCAACCGACAGTCATTTTAGCTAAAACGGTTAAAGGTTACGGTATGGGTGAGGCTGGAGAGGGCAAAAATACTACGCATAGCCAAAAGAAATTGGGTGTTAACGCTCTAATTAAAGTTGCCAAAAGGTTCGACATCCCTGTCACTGAAAAGGATGCAGAAGAGCTCAATTTCTATAAACCTGATGAAGATAGCGAGGAATTGACCTATTTAAGAGAACGTCGCGAAGCTTTGGGCGGTTATTTGCCAAGCAGAAGCTTTCAATTAGAGTCACTTAAATTGCCAAATTTAGATGTTTTTGATTCATTGCTTAAGTCGACTGGAGAAAAGGAAATGTCTAGCACAATGGCATTTGTGCGCTTTCTTACACTTTTAGTTCGAGATAAGGAGCTTGGTCCAAGAGTGGTGCCCATTGTTCCAGATGAGGCAAGAACGTTTGGTATGGAGGGCTTGTTTAGACAGATGGGTATTTATTCATCATCCGGTCAACTCTATCAACCGGAAGACTCTGAGACCGTGATGTGGTACAAAGAAGACATCAAAGGACAGGTTCTTCAAGAAGGCATTAACGAAGCTGGAGCGATTTCAGATTGGATTGCAGCCGCTACCTCTTATGCTTCTCACAATATCACTATGATTCCGTTTTATATCTATTACTCTAAGTTTGGCTTTCAAAGAGTTGGTGACCTAGCTTGGGCAGCTGGCGATATGCAGGCAAAAGGTTTTTTGTTGGGAGGTACTGCTGGTAGAACAACTTTGGCTGGTGAAGGTTTACAGCACCAGGATGGAGACTCATTGATTGTTGCAAACACTATCCCAAACTGTGTCTCTTATGACCCAACCTATGCCTACGAATTGGCAGTTATTATTCATAATGGTATGCAACGAATGTATGCAAATATGGAGAACATTTTTTACTACATCACCCTTATGAATGAGACATACACTCATCCAGCGATGCCAAAGGGGATTGAGGAAGGGATAATTAAAGGAATTTATCCGTTAAAGAGTGTTGGAAAATCAAAAAATGAAGTCCAATTACTGGGTAGTGGCACCATCCTTAGGGAAGTAGAAAAGGCTGCAGATATGCTCGATAAAGATTGGTCAGTAAAATCCAATATCTGGAGTGTTACTAGCTTTAATGAACTAACCAGAGAAGCCCAGTCAGTCGACCGTGACAACCGCTTTCTAGTTGGAGATAAACAAAAAACACCTTACATTACAAAATGCTTAAAGAATGCCAAAGGTCCGGTAATTGCTGCAACTGACTATATGAGAAACTATGCCGAACAGGTACGAAAATATATACCATCCAATTACCAAGTTTTGGGCACAGATGGTTTTGGGCGTTCAGATTCACGCAAGGAGTTAAGATATTTCTTTGAAGTAAACGCTAACTACATTGTATATGCGGCATTAAAGGCCCTAGTTGAGGACGGCAACTTGGATGGAAAAATTCTTCCAAAGGCAATAAAGAAACTAAAAATTAACAAAAACAAGACTAACCCAATGTACACTTAAGAGGGTTTAGTGACTACCGAGCAATATGACTGAGGATAGATCTCTAAACAAAGCTGTATATACCTGTTTTCTTGGCGCTTTCCTTATGCTTTTTCAGATTGGAGTATATTTTGTATATATTCCATGGAATGTTGAGAGGCTGCAAATTTCCGAATCAGAATTAGGACTTGGACTTCTGGTTTTTGGTATATCAAATCTCATTAGTAATCAGATCTCAGGTAGATATATTGTTCCAAATATTGGTACAAAAAATTCCATGGCGTTAGGTCTTCTTATTATCGCTTTTTGTCCTTTGATTTTAGTATCAGCGCCTAATTACTTAACATTTTTGTTGGCCTACATACCGCTAGGGATTGGTGTTGGTTTATTTCATCCTTCTGCGCAATCTCAAATCTCGATGATTGAGAATAAAACATCTCGAATAATTACACCCGTATATCAAGCGGCATTCAGTGCAGGATCATTGATAGGAGCTATTGCAGCAGCCTTTTTCATAAAAAATATAAGTGATCCACGTCTAATATTTTTATTGTTAGGTTTTTTATTGACACTAGGCTCGATAACTATTTTCAGGCTAGGATTAGTAAAGAATCTAGAAATACTTGAAAAAACTCCAAGATTTAGATTACCAAAAAACAATATATTAATTTTCGGGTTTCTCTTGATGATGAATTATGCAACTATTGGCATCATCCTTGATTGGTCAGCGCTATGGTTAACAAAAGATTTGTTGGCACCTCTATTTATAGGAGGGATTATCATTATAGTTTTCAATATTGGAGAGATTGTTTCAAGACTCTTAGCCTCGAAACTAATTCAACATTCTAGCGAAAGATTTATCGGGGGATATCTAAGTATCTTTTCTGGAATTATTCTATTTTTCTGCATAATAACGACAAATTTATATGTCATTGTTATCGGCATGGTAATTTTTGGTTTTGGTACGGCAAATTTTCCTGCAATTGTAATACGTCAAGCCATCAATATAACTGACGAACCGATCCCTTTGACTGTTTCAAATCTAGTCACTCTTGGTTTTGCTGGTTTTATTTTTGGACCTGCTCTGGTAGGCTATTTGGCAGAATACTTAGGCCTTACTTTTAATATGTATCTGCTTAGCGTGATCTGGGGTCTTAACGGGGTGGCACTTCTTGCCATGATGAAGCGTATAAAATACTCCTAATAATAGTTATAGATCTGCGGCAGTTTCACTGATAAGCATATCCACTACATCTTTCAGTGCTTCCTCGCTATTTTTCCCGTCATTTATCGACAATTGGTAGGTTTCAAGTTGACGATGGGCGCTTGTTCCTCGGCTCAAAATATTCTTCGTAGCGGCAACTTCAGACTCACAACCGAGGAATTTTGCATCTTCGAGCGTAAGCTCTATGAATTCATCTAGTAGTTGTTCGAACGGAACAATATTGCCTGTGCCGAAATCGATGAGTCCCTCGTCAAAACTGTAGCGCATTGCACGCCAGCGATTCTCCCTAATCAGCATAGGGTTGTAGTCGCGCCATCGCTGATTTTTGACTCTTAGGCGGTAGAGCATGCGTATCGTAGAGACAAGAATAGCTGCCAGTGAGATTGCATCATCCATTCGCGTACAGACGTCCATAATTCGTGTCTCAAGTGTTGGAAATTTTGCGCTTGGTCGTAGATCCCACCAAATCTTGGTCGAGTCTTCCAAGACGCCGGCATTGATTAAGACTTGTACATGTCTCTGATATTCAGCGTAACTCTGGAATTCTGCCGGCAAACCAGTCCTAGGTAGATTATCAAAGATGGTTAGACGATAACTCTTTAGTCCGGTATCATAGCCGTGCCAGAACGGGGATGAACAGGACAATGCCAGCAGGTGAGGGACGAAATAGGCAAGCTGACTCATTAAATCGATACGCAAATCTTCGTCTTCAATACCGACATGTACATGCATACCACAGATAACCAGTCTCCGAGCCACTGCCTGCATTTCTGTTGTCAATAGTTCATAACGATCTTTTGGTGTTTGTTCTTGCTTAAACCAGCGACTAAACGGATGAGTTGAGGATGCAATCGGAGCAATGCCATACCTTTCTGTTACTTCTATGATATGTTTACGTAGTCTCGCAAGATCTTCGCGTGCTTCCTGAATATTGTTGCATACCTTTGTACCAATTTCAATTTGCGATAGTAGCAGTTCATTGGTAACCTGACTACCGATTAATTCCTTGCACTCGTTCAACAAAGATTTAGGAGGGTTAACCGCAAGCTTGCGTGTCTCCTTGTCAACCAACAAGTATTCTTCTTCGATACCTAGCGTGAATTGTGGTTCATCAAGTATCATCTCAAAGATCTCCTTTTCTCAATATCAATTTTTCTTGTCGATGCTGTGAGCGTACTAATGACCTCTTGCAGGGTATCCGATATACGCTCAACACCTTCATCATGATCTATAAGGTCCTGCCTTATTTCAATACCTACATGCGCCAAACCGATCGGCTCAGCGTGATAATCAATTGTGAAGTCTTCAGGCGCTTTACCAGAGTATGGTTCGTTATTCCCAACCAAAAAACCTACATCCATGAGTTTGTTTAAAAAAAACTCAGATGTAACTTGGTCCTTATCCCACAGAACACCCATTTCCCATTTTCGGTCTTCACCATTCATAAAAGGAGTAAAGCTGTGAATAGAGATAATGACTGGGTTAATATCTTGATCTCTTAGACGATAAATCTGAGCTTCGATAGCGTTGTGATAAGGCCAATAGATTTCGGATATTCGCCTCTCCTTTTCACTGCTTTGAAGGTTTTGGTTGCCTGGTATATCGATACCTTCACTATTTTCAAGAAACGCGCTGTTATCGGAAAGTTCACGATTACAGTCTACGATCAGGCGCGAATACTGGCACAGCACTGCAGTTGCACCTAGCTTATCGGCAAGTGCTTCCGCGATTGCGCCGGCTCCAATGTCTAGCGTCATATGACTCACCCTATCAGGGTAATCGAGACCCATAGAACCAAGTGATTGCGGGAATCTGTTGCTGGCATGGTCACAAACCAGCAATAACGGCACGACTGAGTCGGGATTCAGGATAACGAAAGGGGTTGGTTCATCCGAGGATAGAAGCGCTTCCCTGCGCTCTTTTTTTTCAATTTTCAATATACTAATCGGGTTTATTATCAATTGCTTTTCATAATATACCAATTAAAGCATTGAAAACATAAAATAATCCAGTTAGTAGTGGGGAGGTTTGTCTTGACCGGCAGAGTCTTCGTCAGGATTGGTGTTTTTTGAGCTATTGATATTCTTGTTCATATCTTTGACAAGTTCGCTGAGTTTTTCGATTCTCTCTCCCTGACGAAACACGGTCATATTCATGTCATCCAACATATTTTGAAGGTATGCAACTTTTTCCTCGAGATCGATGATTTTTTTAGCGGTCATAATAAATTACAAACAAAATAAAAAAGCCACCTTGCGGTGGCTTTAAATGATCTTATTTATCTATCAAAACTTTGCGTGAAAGTTTGATACGGCCTCGATCAATTCCGAGCACTTTGACTTCAATCTCTTCACCTTCCTTGAGATAGTCTTCGACTTTTTCAACCCTTTCATGAGCGATCTCAGAAACGTGCAGTAGTCCGTCTTGGTTTGGCAGAATTGTAACAAATGCACCAAACTCAACAATCTTGGCAACCTTGCCAGTATATACCTTGTTTAGCTCTGGTACAGCGGTAACGTCTTTGACCATCTGGACCGCCTTTTCAAAACTCTCATCATCGTTAGCGAATACATTAACATTGCCATCGTCGTCAACATCAATGCTGGCACCGGACTGAGCGATAATGCCTCTGATAGTTTCACCACCTTTACCTATTAGGTCGCGTATTTTGTCGGTAGGAATCTTAATGACTTTGGTTTTAGGAGCATTCTTTGAAGCCTCATTTGGCTCGCTGATAACCTGATTCATTTGACCAATGATATTAAGTCTTGCCTCTTTCGCTTGTTTAAGTGCGATTGACATGATATCTTCAGTGATTCCATCAATCTTGATATCCATTTGCAGGGCATTAATGCCACGCGATGTACCTGCAACCTTAAAGTCCATATCACCTAGATGATCTTCGTCACCAAGAATATCTGTTAGAACTGTGAAGCGCTCATCATCCTTAACTAGTCCCATTGCAATACCAGCAACCGGAGCTTTGATAGGAACACCTGCATCCATCAATGACAGTGAAGAGCCACAGACACTAGCCATAGAGCTGGAGCCATTGGACTCGGTAATTTCTGATACCACTCGGATAGTATATGGAAAGTCTTCAAAACTTGGTAGACATGCAGTAATACCGCGACGTGCTAGGCGACCATGTCCTACCTCACGACGCTTAACACCCATAACACGCCCAGTTTCACCGACACAGTATGGAGGAAAATTGTAGTGAAGCATGAAGTGGTCCTCGATGCGGTCATTGGTTTCAAGTTTTTCAATAAGCTGTGCATCACGCTTCGATCCCAATGTAGTGGCCACAAGGGCCTGAGTTTCACCTCGAGTGAATAGCGCAGAACCGTGAGTGTTTTCAAGTACACCAATCTCAATCGCAAGTTCACGTACAGTCGAACTATCGCGACCATCGATGCGAGGTTCTCCAGCAAGAATTCGTTCACGGACAGTTGATTTTTCGACTTTCTTAATATAGTTTTTGATTTCATCAGAGCTTGGCGAGTCATCATCGTCGCTGCCAAGTTCTTCAATAGCAGTGTCTTTAATTTGACCCATTTTTTCGTAACGTTCCATCTTGTCAACGGTCTGGTAGGCTGCAGAAATTTGATCGCCAAATTTAGACTGAATATCAGAAAGCAAAGATTCGTTTTCAGCTGGAGCCTCCCATTCACGTGGAGATACACCGACCTCTTTAGCAAACTCAGCAACACTATCAATTACAACTTGGAACTGTTGATGGGCATACATAACCGCACCCAACATGACATCTTCAGAAAGCTCATTGGCCTCTGATTCAACCATCAAAACAGCATCTTTAGTACCCGCTACGACCATATCAAGGTCTGAAGTTTTAAGGTCGGAGTATGTTGGGTTGATGATGTAGTTTCCGTCTTGGTAGCCAACACGAGCTGCACCTATTGGACCTTTGAATGGGACACCTGAAATTGAAAGAGCAGCTGAAGTGGCTATCATTGCCAACATATCTGGGTCAACATTCTTGTTTGCTGAGATTACCTGGATCATTACCTGAACTTCGTTCATGTAGCCGTTCGGGAAGAGTGGACGTATAGGGCGATCAATCAAGCGAGAAGTAAGTGTTTCTTTCTCGCTAGGACGACCCTCGCGCTTTAAAAAGCCACCTGGAATCTTTCCAGCGGCGTAAGTTTTTTCAATGTAATCAACAGAAAGCGGGAAGAAGTCTTGACCTACTCTAGCTTCTTTTGCTCCAACAACACTAACCAGTACCTGTGTGTCATCCATACTAGCTAGAACAGCGCCGTGTGCCTGACGAGCAATCCTTCCTGTTTCAAATGTAATCTGGCTTTTGCCCAATGCAAAGCTTTTTTGAACGATATTCATGTTCATATTGTGTCTCCAATAAAATAAAAAAAGTTTTACTGGTTTGACGCAATAAGCTTTATTTGAAACATACCGAAACAGATATGTTTTAGATAAAACTTACTAAAACCAATAAAACCCTCAGATTATCCCCTAAATATAGTCTTCAAACTCATTATTTTAATTGTTACAGGACTTACACAATTGCAAGCACTGTCACGATAATCGATATACATATAAGGAGTAAAATTTAATCTATACTAACAGCGACCAAGATAGCAGCGGCTGCATTAATTATTTTCAATTGAAATGGGTTTATGAAAAAGAAGTTATTTGATATTGTTGACCATAAAAGGCATCCATTGGATGACTTTAAGTTCAGGGAACAATGCAAGGCGTTATTGGGCCATGATGGTTCGCTAGTTATTGAAAATTTTTTACTTCCTAGCGCTATCAGTCTTGTTTTAGAGGAGGCCTTAGCAAAAGAGAAGCTTGCCTACTACTGCATAAATGAGCACAATGTTTACCTGACAACTCAAAATTCCGACTTTCCAGCAGAACACCCGCAAAACATAACTGTCAATTCCTCAAAGGGATGCATTACAGATGACCAAGTTTCAGTAAACTCCCCACTAAGAATATTATATAGGTCTGATGAATTTCATAGCTTTCTCTGCTCAGTTCTGGGAGAGCAGGCTTTATACGAATATGAAGACCCGCTCTCATCAATCAATATTCACTATGCCAAGGAAGGTCAAGAATTAGGCTGGCATTTTGACAATTCTTCATTCGCCATAACGTTATTGATTCAAGAGCCTAAGAGTGGAGGCTCGTTTGAATTTATTCGTGATTTTCGAAAAACTGAAGACAATGAGATTAACTATGAAGGCGTAGAAAGATTATTGCAAGGAGATATTACCTCAAACAAGCTCGACATGACTTCAGGATCCTTGGTACTTTTTAGGGGTCGTGATGCGATCCATAGAGTGACACCTGTAGAAGGTGATCGCATAAGAATTTTATCGGTGCTTGCATACAACTCTAAACCCGGTGTATCACTCTCAGAATCTGCACGTATGACTTTTTTTGGAAGGCTGCACTAGTTATCTATTATGACTAACAAAAAAGGACTTAAATTCTACGACAACTTAGATCTCTCTAAAACGCAAAATGAAGATGATTTGATGAATGTCTACCAGAAATGGGCAGCCGACTATGATGACGATAACGATAATTTATTAGGCACCGTTTCTCAGCCTATGTCTGTGCAAATTTTGCAGGAATATGTAAAAAACAAAGAGCTAAAAATTATTGATGTTGGTTGCGGCACCGGGCTGGTAGGAAGGGAACTGGAGAGGGCGGGATTTGTCAATTTCGATGGTATTGATATTTCTAAGGAAATGATTGATATTGCAAAACGAAGAGGCTATTCCAATCTGTTTATTGGAAGTCTTAATAATAAACTTCCTTTTACAGATGGTGAGTATGACGCCGCTCTCTGTGTAGGCGTTTTTACCCATGGCCATATCGGCTCTGATCGTCTAGATGAGTTGGTTCGGATAGTCAAGCCCGGGGGAATTATTTGTTTCACTATAAATGAGGGTGTGTATGCGTCCTATGGATTCAATTCAAAAATTAAGAGGCTTGAATCCGAGCATGTATGGAAGGTTATAGAGTTGCGCAAGAATGACTATATGGTCAAAAAAAATGTCAAGGGCTTTTATTGCATAGTAGAGGTGCAATAATCACCCTTATCTGATTGAATTATTGGTGGTAGTTTGGAGCTTCCTTGGTAATCGTGACATCATGCACATGTGATTCTGTCATGCCTGCAGCAGTTACCTGAACGAATTCAGCATTATTGCGCATAGCTTCAAGGTTTTTACAGCCAGTATAGCCCATAGAGGAGCGAATTCCGCCAACAATTTGATTGATAATTGGTCTAATCGAGCCCTTATAAGGGACACGACCTTCGACACCCTCAGGGACAAGTTTGTCTGCGGCAAGTTCTGCTTGAAAATAGCGATCTGACGAGCCATGAGCTTGGCCCATCGCACCTATTGAGCCCATACCGCGATAGGCTTTGTAGGAACGACCTTGGTAAAGCTCGACTTCACCGGGTGATTCTTCAGTGCCCGCCAACATTGATCCAAGCATTATGCTATAGGCGCCAGCGGCAAATGCCTTGGCAGCATCGCCAGAAAATCTTACACCGCCATCTGCAATGAGCGGTATACCTGTACCCTTAAGGGCATCTGCGACATCAGCTATCGCGCTCACCTGCGGGACGCCAACACCGGCAACAATTCTGGTTGTACAAATGCTTCCCGGACCAATACCAACCTTTACACAGTCTGCACCAGCCTTTACTAGATCGAGAGCTGCTTTTCCAGTTGCAATATTACCCGCGATAATGTCAAGAGTTGGATGCTCACTTTTTGTCTTCTTTACCCGGTCCAAGACTCGCTGTGAGTGGCCATGCGCTGTATCAATTACGACAACATCAACGCCTGCCTCAACAAGTGCATTGACTCTCTCACTCGTATCCTTGCCAACGCCAACAGCGGCACCTGTAATTAACCTTTCACGCTCATCCTTGGTGGCCTTCGGAAAATCACTAGATTTTTGAATGTCACTAACCGTAATCATGCCACCAAGCTTGAACTTCTTGTCAGTAACCAAGACCCTCTCAATTCGGTGTTTTTGTAAAAGTGAACGGACCTTTTCCATCGACGTCCCTTCAGTCACGGTGATTAATTTTTGTTGTGGTGTCATGACATCTTCAACTAAAGCATCAAGACGCGTTTCAAACAATACATCGCGACTTGTAATTAGGCCAACCACAACATTATTCGTTACAACAGGTAGCGCAGAAATTCCATGTTGCGCCTGTAAATCAAAGACATCCTGGATTGTCGCTTTTGGTTCAATAGTAATCGGGTCTTTAATGATTCCGGACTCAAAGCGTTTAACTTTTCTGACTTCTATTGCTTGCGATGCCACAGACATGTTTTTATGAATAATACCAATCCCTCCCTCTTGCGCAATTGCAATTGCAAGGTTAGCTTCAGTTACTGTATCCATAGCAGCTGAAAGAATTGGTGTTTGTAAGCAAATATTCTTGGTTAACTGGGTTGACAAATCTACCTCTTTAGGCATTATTGTTGAATGTGCTGGCATTAGCAGGATGTCATCAAAAGTAAGTGCTTTTTTAATTAAATTCATAATATCCTCCTTTGTTGAGCTAGAAACGCCTGCGGTTAAGCATTTTTGGCAAAATAAAACCAATAACCATGCCAAAAAACAAAACCAGCGCGCCAACAATAAACCAGTTTCTTTGGCTAGTATCTTGCTCTATTTGACTGTTATTTTGAGCTAACTGAAACTCAGTTTTCAGTTGCAGCTGTTCTTGCATTAGCTTCTCATTTTCATGCTCTAGCTTAAGTGCGTCTTGATAGATCTGCTCTATATGGGTTTTTTCTGCCTCTGATTTAGAGCTCCTAATTACCAACTCCTTGTTCTCATTATTGAGTATTAGTAATTGTTTATTTTGACCATCCAACTCAGCTTCATATTTGGTAATTAGAAGTTGGCTCTCATTAATTATACTGTTAGCCTTTTTTAGTTCCTCTCGCGCTGAAATATTGTTACTAAGATATCTTGAGCTGATCCATCCGATAGTGTCTTGGTATTTAACTTCTGTCCAGCCATCCTCAGTGATTTGTAGTACTGAGAGTTTGGTGCCAGAAGGCAATAGTCGAATGATAGTGTTGCCCAGTGACTTTTCAGACCTGATAGGGATATCTACTTGGTCAGTAATATAGACAAACGATTCAGCCCTAGCTGATGAAGCTAAAACTATTAAAATCAAAACTAAATTATTTAGTAATTTCATAGGGCAGATATTTTATCTAGTTGCAATTTTAAATCATCTAACGCCTGTTCAACTGATGCAAGTTTTTGGCGTTCCTTCTCAACTACTGCCGCAGGAGCGGCTGTAATGAACTTTTCATTACTTAGTTTGCCTGAGAATTGCTGTTGCTGTGAGCTTAATTTCTGAATTTCTTTGTTTAGTCTTGAAATTTCCTGGTTCTTGTCTATCAGTCCTGCCAACGGAATAAGAACCTTCATTTCGCCAACAAGTGTTGTCGCAGATTCGGGGGCTGATTCATTTTTCTCAAGTTGAGTTATATTCTCCAGCTTGCCAAGCGTTAAAAGTATTGATAGGTTGTTACTGATAAACTTTTCATCTTGGGTGCAAAGGTTTTGAGTAAAGCAGGGCAGCAATTTTCCTGGCGCGATATTCATTTCACCCCTGACCTGACGGATGCCTAAAATGAAATCCTGAAGCCAGGAGATTTCAGATTCTGCAGATGCACAATATAATGCCTCATCAACGACAGGGAAGGGTTTGGCTATAAGCCTTTCGGATTTATCATTAGCTAAATTTCTACATTGCTCAAAGATCTCTTCTGTAATAAAAGGTATGACAGGGTGCAGCAAGGTTAATATTTCTGACAAGACTTTGATGAGTGTGGCTTGGCAGCCAGATTTTGTTTTTTCATTATCCAGTAGAGGCTTGGAGAGTTCCAGGTACCAGTCACAATAATCATGCCATACGAATTCATATAGGGTCAGGCTCATCAAGTCGAGGCGGTAGTCTGCTAAATGTTTTTCAACAGTTTTCTTGGTATGTTGGAGTCGAGATAATATCCATTTATCTGGCGTAGAAATATCTGCTTCGAAGTCAATCGAATCATTCCCAAGCTTCATCAGCACAAAACGCGAACCATTCCAAAGCTTGTTGCAGAAATTTCTATAACCCTCAACACGCTTTAAATCAAACTTTATATCTCGACCAAAAGAAGCCAGGGCCGTAAAAGTAAACCTAAGTGCGTCAGTGCCAAAGGACGGTATGCCATCAGAAAACTCTTTTTCAGTTTGCTTTTTAATCTTTGTGGCTAGCTCTGGCTGCATCATGCCTTGTGTTCTTTTTTCAAGCAAATCTTCCAAACTAATACCGTCAATTAGGTCGATAGGATCCAAAACATTGCCCTTGGATTTGCTCATTTTTTGACCATGTCCATCCTTTATTAGGCCAGTAATATAGATATCCTTAAATGGCACATCGCCAGCAAACTTGAGCCCAAACATAATCATTCTGGCTACCCAGAAGAAAATAATATCAAACCCCGTAACCAGAACACTTGTAGGATAAAAGCGCGCCAATTCAGGTGTCTTTTCCGGCCAACCAAGCGTCGAGAATGGCCATAAGGCGGAAGAGAACCATGTATCGAGCACGTCTTCATCCTGAGTTAATTTAACGCCCTTGCCGGCTTGTTTTTGAGCTTCATCCAGACTATTAGCTACATATAACTTGCCAGTTTCGTCATACCATGCAGGTATCCTATGGCCCCACCAAATCTGTCTCGAAATACACCAATCCTCGATATTTTCCATCCAGTTGTAATAAGTTTTTTCCCAGTTACTCGGCACAAAACGGATATCACCATTTTTGACGGCATCGATTGCGGGTTCGGCTAATGGTTTAATTTTGACAAACCATTGATCAGTCATATAGGGTTCAATTACGCTATTTGTACGATCACCTCTGGGAACCATCAAGGTATGCGGATCTATCCTTTCGATTAAATCAAGTTTTTCTAGATCCATTACTACTTGTTTTCGAGCTTCAAAACGATCTAGATTTTGATAATCTTTAGGGGCAAGGTCATTTATTTTTGCATCACCTGTAAAAACGTTGATTATTTCGAGATTGTGTCTTAAGCCTACTTC
Organism: uncultured Gammaproteobacteria bacterium; assembly: GCA_913047325.1. GTDB lineage: Bacteria > Pseudomonadota > Gammaproteobacteria > PS1 > Pseudothioglobaceae > Pseudothioglobus. Next base: position 1,213 of record CAJWTP010000027.1, on the reverse strand, counting down.
GTAGTCATTAAAGTCATGTGCAGGAGTAATCTTGACGCAACCAGTACCGAACTCCATATCCACATATTCGTCTGTTATGATTGGGATTTGTCGATTGGTAAGTGGTAAATTTACTTTTCCCCCGATTAAGTGTTGATATCTTACGTCATCAGGGTGAACCGCAACGGCGCTATCGCCTAGCATCGTTTCGGGTCTGGTTGTGGCAACAATCAAAACTTCATTGGAGCCAGCTATTGGATAGCGCAGATGCCATAACGAGCCATTCTCTTCTGTGCTTATAACTTCCAAGTCCGATACCGCTGTTAATAAAACAGGGTCCCAATTAACCAATCTTTTGCCACGATATATTAATCCTTCGTTGTAGAGATCAATAAAGACCTTTTGTACGGCATCTGAGAGTTCTTTGTCCATCGTAAATCTCTCTCTTTGCCAGTCGACTGAGGCTCCAAGACGTCGCATCTGTGATGTAATTGTGCCGCCGGATTTACTTTTCCAATCCCAAATTTTTTCAATAAAGTTTTCTCTTCCAAGGTCGTGACGGGTTTTGTTTTCTCTTGCTAGTTGTCTTTCAACTACCATTTGTGTTGCAATGCCGGCATGGTCAGTTCCAGGCTGCCATAGAGTTTGGTCGCCTATAGCTCGATGGTATCGTGTCAAGACGTCCATGATGGTGTGCTGAAATGCATGGCCCATATGTAGGCTACCCGTTACATTTGGAGGGGGAAGGACTATGCTGAATACATTCTGGCTGGAGCCGCCTGACTTTGATGAGAAGAAATCACCTTGCTCCCATACATCGCGATATTTTTCTTCAATTTGCTCAGGACTGTATGTTTTTTCCATGTTGCCGCGATGTCGGATAAAACTGTCACATTATACAATAACTATCAACAATTTAACTTCTACTTTAATTTATTAGGGTGATTTAAATTTTATTAAACAAGATAATTATTAGTGTAAATAATATGGTCTAGAATGAACTTTTATTAATTAAGTTAAGGTATAGTATTCATATATGTGGTAAAGATTTAGTGATTTTTTTGAGATGACAATATTTATTTTTGGTTTAGTGATTTTTTTTTGGAATTCATTTGGGTCCAATTACCACAATCAAACCCTTGCTGATCAATCGTATGGGGGAAAATTTATATAGCGGCCTATTTTCTTTGCTCGCACTGTTTGGTCTTATTGTTATTATTTATGGTTTTCGGAC
>CAJWTP010000026.1 GCA_913047325.1 uncultured Gammaproteobacteria bacterium | reverse complement strand
AGGGGTTTTTTAGATTATGGCAAGAGTAACAGTTGAAGATTGTTTAGATTTCGTTTCAAATCGGTTTGAGTTGGTTTTAGTAGCGGCAAAGCGCGCTCATCAGCTGAATGCTGGTGGCTACAGGTCAACACTTGATGTTGGCAAAGATAAGCCAACAGTTTTGGCTTTAAGAGAAATTGAGGCTGGCTTGGTAGATGCGTCAATATTAACTGAAGAGTACGCCATGGAAGAAGAGTTAAGTGCCCATGATCGGCTTGTATCAGAGGCAAAAATGACTGAAGTTGCGGAAGAGCTTTCAGAGGTAACACTTGATGCAGAAACAGATGATCTGGTGGTAGACAAAGAGCAAAAGTAATTTTTATTAAATTTAATAAATATAATGACGCGAAAGCGTCATTTTTTTTTGAATAAATTCAAGATGTTTCTTTATTTTAGTGTTTATTGATTTGGTAACATTAATTCTCCATATCTACAAATTAAGAGGGATCAAATGACATATCCAATTATCCAGAGTGACAGAGCGCCATTAATTGATGCGAAAACTTATGAATCTATGTATCAACGTTCATTGAGCGAATCAGATGATTTTTGGGCAGAACAAGCCGAGACTTTTATTGACTGGGAAAGAAAATGGGACAGGGTTTCTGATGTGGATTTTGCTAGCGGAAAGATTGCCTGGTTTGAGGGTGCAACTCTCAATGTTTCCTACAACTGTCTGGACCGTCATCTACCTGAGCGCGCAGACCAGGTGGCAATTATTTGGGAAAGTGATGATCCTAATAATAGTGAATCAATTACCTATAGCCAACTACATGAAAAGGTTTGCAGATTTGCAAATGCATTAAGAGGCCTAGGTGTAGGTGAGGGCGACCGTGTATGTTTATATATGCCAATGATTATTGAGGCAGCAGTCGCGATGCTTGCATGTGCTAGGGTTGGAGCAATTCATTCAGTAGTATTTGGTGGGTTCTCGCCTGACGCCCTGCGTGACAGAATTCTTGACAGTGAATGCAAGGTAGTTATTACAGCAGATGAAGGGGTGCGTGGCGGTAAGCCGGTTCCATTGAAGGCTAACGTTGACAAAGCAGCGAGTGATTGCGAATGTGTTGAAGCCATTGTTGTCGTTGAACGTACTGGCGGTAAAGTTGCTTGGAATGCGAGAGATGTATGGTACCACGATATTGTTGAGAAAGCTTCACCCAACTATCCTTGTGAGATGTTTGATGCTGAAAATCCACTGTTCATTCTTTATACCTCAGGTTCAACTGGCAAGCCGAAGGGAGTTCTCCATACCTCGGGAGGGTACCTTCTTTATGCCGCAATGACACATAAATATACATTTGACTATCAAGAAGGTGATATCTATTGGTGCACTGCGGATGTTGGTTGGGTTACAGGGCATTCCTATATCGTTTATGGTCCACTGGCAAATGGAGCCACTACTGTAATGTTTGAGGGTGTTCCAAACTATCCAGATGCCTCACGCTTTTGGCAGGTTGTTGACAAGCACCAGATCAACACATTCTATACTGCTCCGACTGCAATTAGGGCATTGATGGGTGCAGGAAACGAACTTGTTCAAAAAACATCTAGGTCAAGTTTAAGAATCTTAGGGACTGTAGGGGAGCCTATTAATCCAGAAGCATGGGAGTGGTATTACCATGTTGTTGGGGAGGATAGATGTCCTGTTGTTGATACCTGGTGGCAAACTGAGACAGGTGGCCACATGATTACACCGATGCCTTATGCAACACCTCTGAAGCCAGGTTCAGCCTCGAAGCCATTTTTTGGTGTTGAGCCCCAGGTTGTTAGTGAAAGTGGTGAGGTTCTTGAAGGTCAAGCAGAAGGGATTCTGGTGCTTGCTCGTTCATGGCCAGGACAAATGAGAACGCTTTATAACAATCATGAGCGCTTTATTGAAGCCTATTTTTCAACCTTTCCAGGAAAATATTTTGCTGGCGACGGGGTTAAGCGTGACGAGGACGGTTATTACTGGATTACAGGTAGAGTGGATGACGTGTTGAATATTTCTGGACACCGTATGGGAACTGCAGAAATCGAGTCGGCACTGGTGCTTCATGAGTCTGTCAGTGAGGCTGCTGTTGTAGGTATGCCTCATGATATCAAGGGGCAGGGGATTTATGCTTATGTTTCACTCATGGCTGGTACTGAAGGTAGCGAAAATCTAAAGCGAGATTTAGTGGCCCTGGTGAGAAAAGAGATAGGTCCGATTGCCACAATTGACAAGATTCAGTTTTCTCCAGGACTACCAAAAACAAGGTCTGGAAAAATTATGAGGCGTATATTGAGAAAAATAGCTGAAAATGACTTCAAAGACCTAGGGGATACTTCTACTTTGGCAGAACCAGGAGTTGTTGAGGATTTGATCGCCAATAGAGTTAAATAAACAAACATAGTTAATGACAAAGCAGGGGGTTTAGTCATATATCATGAATATAGCTCTCTATTCATTAGTTTTATTTTGTTGGGGAACCTCATGGCTTGCAATCACCTTTCAATTAGGTGAAGTCGCACCACAGGTATCAATCGCATGGCGTTTTTTGATTGCATCTTTGATATTGTTTGGCTGGTGTTTTATTCGGGGTATTAACTTATCTTTTCCGTGGCGTAGTCATCTCAACTGGATTGTATTAGGTATTTTTCTATTCTGTGTTAATTATATTTGTGCCTACTTTGGAAGCTTCTATCTGGCCTCCGGCATGGTAGCCCTTATTTTTTCAACTCTGACATTGTTTACAGTTTTTAACGGTTTTATCTTTTTCAAATACCCGATTAGGTGGCCTATATTGATAGGCGGGATAGTTGGAATTGCCGGCTTGTCTGTAATATTTTCCAATGAAATTAGGGCTACCGTGTGGTCATTAGAGTCTGGGGTGGTTAAGGGCTTTCTTTGGGTCCTGTTGGCGACTTTTTTTGCCTCAATAGGAATGCTGTTGTCGGGTGAAATGCAGGCAAAGAAAATGCCGTTGGTTCAAAGTAATGCATTTAGTATGCTTTATGGCTCTCTTCTTATAATTAGCTATACAGGAATTGGCGATATAAAATTCGGTTTTGATATGAGCTATAGCTATGTTGTTTCCTTGATATATTTAGCCTTAATCGCTTCGGTATTGGGTTTCGGCTCATATCTTAAGTTGGTGGGGAATATTGGCGCCGACAAGGCTTCTTATGTCAATATTTTTACTCCAGTTATTGCCTTGCTATTGTCAACTCTATTTGAGGATTATCAATGGAGTTGGGTAGGGCTGTTTGGAGTTGTGCTGATTATTGTTGGCAATGTATTGGTTCTTTTTGCGAAAACAAAAACAGTCGCCAGAGATTAGCATTCTAAAGAGCTAGTCATCTTTATCATCATCTAGCACTTTATTATTCATTTCGTTTTCTATATCATCCATCATAGCATTGTGTTCTTTATCGGTCCAGTCGTTGGCTTGAGGTTCAATATCATCGCTACTTGGAACTTTATTTTTTTCTCGGACTTTAAAGAAAGACGAGAAAAATAGGCCAGCCTCAAATAATAGCCAAATAGGAATTGCGATAAGAACCTGCGAGATAATATCTGGAGGTGTTAATATCATTCCCAGTACAAATGAGCCAATAATGATGTAAGCACGATTTTTTTTAAGGCGCTCAGCTGTGGTTGCACCAAACATAATAAGCAGGATTGTTGCAATCGGAACCTCAAAGGCAACCCCAAAAGCAAAAGAGACTTTTAGAATAAAGTCCAGATAGTACTGGATATCAGGGGCAAAGTCGACTGATTCTGGCCCTACACTCGATAAGAAGGTAAAAATGACAGGGAAAACGATATAGAAAGAGAAGAGCAGTCCAATATAAAAAAGTATCGTTGATGATATTACGAGTGGCATTATTAATTTTTTTTCTTGTCGATAAAGTGCAGGGGCTGTGAATGACCATAGCTGGTAGAGCAAATAAGGCATAGCTATATAGATGGCAAGAATTAATGACATCTTTAGTGGCGTTAGAAAGGGAGAGATAACGCCGATGGCAATAAGGTTGGAGCCTGGTATCGCTTGTACAATTGGTGCTGCAATAAAAGTGTATATATCGTCTGCAAACGGGAACAGTACTAGGAAAAAAACTACAATCGCAATAACCGAACGTAATAGAGCACTTCTAAGTTCTATAAGATGTTGAACTATGGACATTTTTTCAAGTTGTACCGGTTTTTCAGGCATTATTTAGATTATTGGAATTAATGATCTATTTCTTTTTTTGAGGTCCAGATTTTATGTACTCTTCTATGGAAAAGTCGTCACTTTTTTTCTGCCACTTCATTTACTTTTAAGTCTTCTTTGGTTTGTGGGGTTGGTTCAGCAACCTCTGTAATTTCCTGTTTGTATTTATCAACGCTATCCTTAACATCATCTAATGCTTGTGACAGAGTTGATTTTTCATCCTTAATAGAGAGCTGCTCTTTGAGCTCATCTGCCTTTAACTCTTGATTAATATCGGTTTTAATTTTTCTGACAAATTTATTGAATTTACCAGCATAAAGACCGGCTTTTCGAGCGAGTGCTGGCATTTTATCAGGGCCAACCACGATAAGCGCGATAATGCCAATGATGGCAAACTCCCAAAAACCGAAATCAAACATAACATTTCCTATTAAAAGTTTGGCTACAAGGGGTTATGTAGAAATGACTTATATAAGTAATTTGTTGTATTCTAATACCCATAAGAAGATGTAAATCTAGAGAAAAAATCAATGATACAAGATTTTTATTATACAATAACGGTGGTAATGCCTAGTTTCTTAATACTTAATAGAATTTCTACATTTTTGCTAATATCACTTATATTTCTAACAACATTTTGAGCTTAATTAGTCGTCTAAATAATATCTGATGGGTTCAGTATTTAATATTGTAGGTGGAATTAGTGTTATTGATTCGGGCTATATCAGTAAAGACTTTGCCGCAATATATCTAATCAGACAAGGTAATGATATTGCCATTATAGAAACAGGAACCAATGATAGTGTTCCTAATATTCAGCAAGCTCTTGAGAAGGATGGATTAAACTTTTCCAATGTGGCATACATAATTCCAACCCATGTTCATCTTGATCATGCTGGCGGCGCCGGTGAATTGATGAAGCTATGTCCAAATGCTCAGCTTGTAATCCATCCTAGGGGTGCTAGACATATGGTTGACCCTAGTAAGCTTATTGCAGGAGCTATGGCAGTTTATGGGGCAGAAAAATTCAACCGTTTATACGGTGATATAGTGCCAATAGACTCTAGTCGGATTATTGAGGCTGATGATAATTTTGTAGTGGATTTTAATGGCAGAGAGCTCCTGTTCATTGATACCCCGGGGCATGCCAGACATCACTTTTGTATTTGGGACAAGTTGACTGAGTCCATGTTTACTGGTGACACCTTTGGCTTGTCGTACCGAGAATTTGACATCGGCGATGAGATCTATGTTTTTCCAACGACAACGCCAGTGCAATTTGATCCAGAAGAGTTGATAAAAAGCATAGGCAAGTTAATGGAATATAATCCTAAACGAGTCTGTTTAACTCATTTTGGCGCAATAAAACCAACCAAAAAAGTGGTACATCAGCTAATTGACGGCATCAGGTTTTTGAGTGACCTTGCAAAGCAATACGCCGCTCACAACAATGCCGAAGAGGTCATTCAAAATGAAATGATGAGTTACTTATTAATTCAGCTTCAAAGAATGGGCATCAAAGATCAAGATTTTTGTAAGCAGAAACTACAAAAAGACGTTGAACTAAACACACAAGGTCTTATTTGTTGGCAGCATAAGCTTACCTCAATTCAACAATAATAGCGGAGTAAAAAATGGACGTAAAAAAGGCACTGGCAGAACGTAAATCAACGCGGGATTTTTTAGACAAGGAAGTGCCGATTGAGGTCATCAATGAAATTATAGAGCAGGCCAAAACCGCGCCTTCTGGCGTCAATAGTCAGCCCTGGCAAATAGCGGTAGTTACCGGCGATAGCAAGACAAAGCTTTGCGATAAGATGGAGGAGGCTTTTCGTACTGGCAAAAAAGGTGCTATGGATTATAACTATTACCCAACCGAGTGGATTGGCGAGTACAAAGAGAGAAGGAAAGCTTGCGGTAAGTTGCTGTACTCTACCTTGGAAATCAAGCGCGAAGACAAGCAAAAACAACTAGACCAATGGGCACTCAATTATCAAGCGTTTGGGGCACCTGTGGTGCTTCTTTTTTTTATTGACAAGGCATTGGAAAAGGGTTCATATCTTGACTATGGCATGTTTTTGCAATCTATTATGTTGTCGGCTGTTGAGCATGGCCTAGCGACCTGCCCACAGGCGGCGCTGGGAGAGTATCCAGAGATTGTCAGAGAGGAGCTTTGCTATTCACAAGACAAAGTGCTTCTGTGTGGGATGGCGATTGGTTATGAAGATAAATCTGCAATCATCAATAGTATTAGAATGCCGCGAGAAGAGCTAGACAAGATGGTTCGCTATTATTCTTGATGTCGACTTTTGTTTAGTAGGAGATCAAGTTTTAGTCCTATTTAGGCATAGATTCCGCAAGCCTTTCTAGTACTTTCTGAAGTGTTTCTAGTGTATCACGAGAGTCCTGAAGATCTTTCTCTAGGATTGTATTCTTGCTGGTGGATAAAATTAACTTCTGCTGTACAAGTTTTAGTTCAGCGCGAGCGTTAATGAGCTGCTCGTTTAGATTTTCAAGTTGAAACTTAAGCTCGATTTCATTGGCAGTTGGACCTTCATTGGCTGTTGCAGTGAAATTCGCTGTTTCAATGTCTGGGTTTAAACCTTTCTGCTGAGATCTTGTGTTTTCCTGTTCATAATAATAGCCACCGATCAAAATGATAATCACGGTAATTATTACGACAGTAGCTTTTCTTTTCATGACTTATAATAGTTTAATTATCGCTAATCCATTGCGCGATTTCTTTGGCGTAATAAGTAAGAACTGCATCGGCACCGGCTCGCTTAAAGCAGGTAAGCGTCTCAAGTACGACAGGCATTTCATCAATCCAGCCATTGGCGCTGGCGGCCTTGAGCATGGCATATTCCCCGCTCACATGGTAGGCGAAAGTTGGAACGCCAAAAGTTTTTTTGACACTAGAAAGAATATCGAGATAAGGAAGCCCAGGTTTGATCATAACCATATCGGCTCCTTCCGCAATATCCATTTCTACCTCATGGATAGCTTCATTGCTATTAGCCGGGTCCATTTGATAGGTTTTTTTATCAGATTTGCCAAGATTGCCCGATGAGCCAACTGCATCTCTAAAGGGACCATAAAAGGAAGAGGCATACTTGGCAGAGTAAGCCAATATACTGGTATGGATAAAGCCGTTTTCTTCTAGCGCCTCTCTGATTGCACCTATCCTGCCGTCCATCATGTCAGACGGAGCTACAATGTCGGCGCCCGCCCTGGCATGGGATATGGCTTGTTTAACGAGTACCTCTACTGTCTCGTCGTTTACGACGTAGCCATCTTTGTCTATGAGACCGTCTTGACCATGACTGGTAAATGGGTCGAGCGCTACATCGGTAATCACCAGTAAGTCCGGAAAGCTTCGTTTCAATTCCCGGACAGCCCTTTGAATTAAACCATCCGAGTTATATGATTCTTGCGCTTCTTCAGATTTCCTATCGGCGGAAATAACTGGAAACAGGGCAATTGCGGGAATTCTTAAGGCTACGATTTCTTTAGCTTCCAGCATCAGTTGGTCGATGCTAAGACGCTCAATGCCAGGCATCGACTTAACCTTTTCTCTTTGCTTTTCTCCTTCAATAATAAACAAAGGATAAATCAAATCCTCCACCGTAAATGAAGTTTCACGAACCAGTGATCGGATAGTTGAGTGTTTTCTCAATCTTCTAGGTCTATGAGTTAAAATGGACATATCTTTTTGTCAGGTAACATTAACCAAATTATACAATAATGAAACAAACTTCCGACACTCTTGCAAGCTTATCCACCGTCAACAAAGCATTTATTGAATCCTTGCCAAATTCACGAAAAATTTTTGTCGAAGGCACGCGTTCCGACATTAAAGTGCCGATGAGGGAAATCAGACTAACTGATACGATTGGTGACTTGGCTGAGACTAATGACCCAGTCCATGTCTACGACACTTCCGGTCCATATACAGACCCAAACAAATCAATAAACTTTAGAGACGGAATTGAGCAACATAGAAGTGGATGGATCGAGGAACGTGGAGATACCGAAATGCTAGATAGCTTTAGTTCAAGCTATTGCAATAAGCGCCTCAATGACGAGAGTCTAGGTGATCTTAGATTCGAACATATACGCAAGCCAAGACGCGCCAAGAGCGGACAAAATGTAACTCAAATGCATTATGCCAAGCAAGGCATAATCACCCCAGAGATGGAATTCATCGCGATTCGCGAGAACTGTCGCTGGCAGGAATATAAAGATCAGACTGGTCAGCACGAAGGGGAAAGTTTTGGCGCTTCCATCCCTGAAGCTATCACCCCCGAATTTGTTAGAGATGAAGTTGCCCGTGGTAGGGCGATTATTCCCAGCAACATTAATCATCCTGAAACTGAACCCATGATTGTAGGAAGAAATTTCCTCGTTAAGATTAACGGCAATATCGGCAACTCAGCGCTTGGCTCATCTATTGACGAAGAGGTTGGCAAAATGGTTTGGGGAATTCGCTGGGGTGCTGACACTATCATGGACCTCTCGACAGGAAAGAATATCCATGAAACACGTGAGTGGATTATCCGTAATTCACCTGTTCCTGTCGGAACTGTGCCGATCTATCAGGCGCTAGAAAAGGTTAACGGGGTTGCAGAAGACCTGACCTGGGAGATATTTAGGGACACTTTAATCGAGCAGGCAGAGCAAGGAGTTGACTACTTTACCATCCATGCAGGTGTGAGGCTTAAATATGTCCCTCTGACCGCCAAACGTGTCACTGGAATGGTCTCTCGCGGTGGCTCCATTATGGCTAAATGGTGTTTAGCACATCACCAGGAAAGCTTTCTTTACACTCGCTTCGAAGAGATTTGTGAAATCATGAAGTCCTATGATGTAACTTTCTCTCTTGGTGACGGTCTCAGACCGGGCTGTATAGCGGATGCCAATGATGAAGCTCAGTATGGTGAACTAGAAACCTTGGGCGAGCTAACCAAGATTGCCTGGAGGCATGATGTACAGACTTTCATAGAGGGTCCTGGCCATGTCCCTATGCATATGATTAAGGACAACATGGAGAAGCAGCTAAGTGAGTGTGGCGAGGCTCCCTTTTACACGTTAGGCCCTCTGACAACCGATATAGCGCCCGGATATGACCATATCACGTCTGCCATTGGCGCTGCCCAGATTGGCTGGTATGGTTGCGCAATGCTTTGTTATGTGACTCCTAAAGAACACTTAGGTCTGCCAAACAAAGATGATGTTAAAACTGGCATTATTACCTATAAAATCGCAGCCCATGCGGCTGACCTTGCGAAAGGACACCCTGGCGCTCAAATTCGCGACAATGCGCTATCTAAGGCGAGATTCGAGTTCAGATGGGAGGACCAGTTTAATCTCTCGCTTGATCCAGACACGGCGCGCTCTTTCCACGACGAAACTTTACCAAAGCAAGCGGCAAAGACAGCTCATTTCTGTTCCATGTGTGGACCAAAGTTTTGTGCAATGAAAATCACCCAAGAGATTAAAGGATTAGACAAAAAACAGGTTGCTAAGATAAAAGAAATTCAGATTGAGATGGATAAAAAATCGGCACAATTTTTGCAAAATGACAGTGAAATCTATTTGAAAGAGGGCGCCTAATTTATCTGCGGAGCTAACAACTCTATGAGCTGATTAGTGACACCACGATTATCCTCAATTATCTTTTTTGCGTTTGTACCAATTGCAATTCTTTTTCCGTCGTCCGACAATAGCCCGGCAATTGTGTGCATTAACTGATCGGCATTGGATACCTGGATTGCCCCACCATTATCAATTAGCAATTGCGAAACATATTCAAAGTTGAATACGTGAGGTCCAAAAAGCACTGGTTTGGAGCTTGCTGCAGCTTCAAGCATATTCTGACCGCCATCACTAGTCAGGCTGCCGCCAATAAAAGCGATATCACAAATACTGTAATAAGACATCAATTCGCCCATGCTGTCGCCGAGAAGAATCTGGGTGTCTTTGTCGCATGGCTCATTTTCTGAGCGTCTTCTTAGATTCAATTTATTGTCAATAATGAGTTTGTAAACATCATCAAACCTTTCCGGATGTCTTGGAACGATTACCAACAGGGCGTCAAATTTTTCTTTAAGATTGATGTAGCTTTGAAGTATTTCTTTTTCTTCACCAGAGCGCGTGCTGGCAAAGACTACAATGCGTCTATCGCCGGTTATATGTCGTAAATTCTCAGTTATCTGGGCATCAGCAGACAGATTGCTATCAAACTTTAAAGATCCGATTGTGTGGAGTGTGTCCGGGTTTGCGCCTAGAGCAAGAAATCTTTCGCTTGAATGTTCATTTTGTGAAGCTATTAAGGTGATTTTCTTGATAGTTTCATGAGCCAATTTTGCGCTTGATTTTTGATATTTAGCCAGAGAGCGTTGAGAAAGCCGGGCATTAACCAGCGCTATCGGAATTGCGCGCTTGTGGAGAAAATAAATAAGATTTGGCCACAGCTCTGTCTCAAGCAGAATGCAGATTTCAGGTTTAACGTTTTTGATAAAGCGCTTTAGCGCAAATGGCAGGTCGAACGGGAAAAAACAATGTTCTATATTGCCACCATAATAATTCTTCACTGCCGTTGAACCGGTTGTGGTTGTCGTTGTTATGAGGATTTTGTGGTCAGAGAATAATTCAATAAGTTGGTCAATAAGGGGTCTCGCTGCATGAAATTCGCCCACTGAAACGCAGTGCAGCCATATCACCCTGTTTGCTTTAATATTTACCCTTCCCAGCTGGTTTTTCAGTTTTATTTTCCACAAACCACTATCACGGTCTTTTTGTATCAATTTTAGAATTGCTACTGGCAAGTAAAGATACATCAGTAGGGTGTATATAGTTCTGTTCATCTGTGATCTTTGAGCGGCCTATTGTTTAGGGCTGGTGGTAACAAAAAAGGTATAATGTTTCGTTTGTATTATAGCTATTTCACGTGGCCCCAATGGGGTCTATTTTTTTATCGGACTATGCATCTGGCTTATGAAGTTTGTAGATTCTGCGAGTGTTAGAATAGAGGCGGGAAACGGTGGCGCCGGCTGTCTTAGCTTTCGTCGCGAAAAATATATCCCCGATGGCGGACCTGATGGCGGCGATGGCGGCGATGGCGGTAGTGTATATTTCCGCGGTCAAGAAGGCCTGAATACACTCAGCGAGTTTCGTTATAAGCGCTTATTTAGAGCCAAAAATGGACAACCTGGAATGGGTAGGGATAGGCGTGGAAAATCTTCGGATGATCTCTATATTGAAGTGCCGCTAGGAACCAAGATTTACGACCTGGAGACAGACGAACTTATCGGTGAAATTGTTCGCCATGAACACTCCTTGCTGGCCGCCAAAGGCGGATTCCATGGCCTAGGTAACGCGAGATTTAAGTCCTCCATTAATCGCGCCCCAAGACAGACATCGCCAGGTACGCCAGGTGAAACAAGAGAGATAGGATTGGAGATGAGTGTGATGGCCGATGTCGGTCTCCTAGGAATGCCAAATGCCGGCAAATCTAGCCTAATCAGGCAAGTCTCAGGTGCGCGCCCAAAGGTTGCTGATTACCCATTTACTACGCTTCATCCTAATCTGGGCGTTGTGAGGGCAGGCGCTGAGGATTTCGTCATGGCCGACATACCTGGTCTGATAGAAAAGGCTAGCGAGGGGGCTGGCCTGGGTTTTGAATTTCTCAAGCATTTGACAAGGGCAAGGGTATTGCTGCATGTTGTCGATATTTTCCCTAGCGACGGGTCAGACCCTACAGAGAATTATCAGGCCATTGAGTCTGAATTATTAAAGTTTGATCAAGAGTTATACAACAAGCCACGCATTCTGGCGCTTAATAAGGTGGATTTACTTTCAAGTGAAGAAGAAAAAAAAGTAATTAATGAATTTATCAACAAGATTGATTACAATGGCACAGTATTTAACATATCTGCGTTGAACGGCCAGGGCTGTAAATCCCTGGTGTTTGGATTAGCTGAATTGATTAAGGGTAATGAAAATGAAGAATAAATGTTGGGTAATCAAGATAGGTTCAGCCCTTTTAACTAATAACGGTAAGGGGATAGATAAAGGCTTGATTGCTAATTGGGTGGAGCAAATCGTAGACTTAAAGAATCAAAATATTGACGTCATTTTGGTATCGAGCGGCTCAATTGTCGAGGGTATGAAGCGCCTTAATTGGAATGAGAAGCCTGACGATATCCATAAACTGCAAGCTGCTGCTGCGGTGGGCCAGATGGGGCTAATTGAGGCCTACGAATCGCTCTTCGCTAGACATGACATCCATACCGCGCAAGTTCTTTTAACGCGTGACAATCTGACCGATTCGAAGCGCTTTGAAAATATCACCTCAACGCTGGAGAATTTATTAGAGTTTGGCACAGTGCCTGTAATCAATGAAAATGACACGGTTGCCACGGAAGAGATAAAGTTTGGTGATAACGACACTCTGGCGGCACTAGTTACCAACCTTATGAATGCGGATAGGTTGATTATTTTGACTGACCAGCATGGTGTCTTTGACGACGACCCTAGGAACAATAGCGACGCAGTTTTGATCGATAAAATCCATTACCAAGACGAGAGACTCGAAAAGGTAGCAGGAAGGGGCGGTAGTTCGATCGGTTCTGGCGGGATGTATTCTAAGGTTATGGCGGCGAAGACGGCAACAGAGTCAAATACCCCAACCTGTATTGCTTGGGGTAGAGAGGAAAGGGTGCTTACACGGATATTTGAAGGGCAACATATTGGGACGATAATTCATTGCTAGCATTTATCGGATTGGGTTCTAATTTACAAGGGCCAAGAAAGCAAATAAACACCGCACTGAACTCACTCGACGATCTCAGTGAAACAAAGGTTTTGAGAATTTCTGGTTTTTATCAGTCAAAACCATTGCTTGAAATACCGGGTCCCGATTATCTCAATGTTGTGTGTAAAATTGAAACTAGACTCAGTGCGCTTGATTTGTTGTCACAATGTCAACAAATAGAGAATAAACAGCACCGTGTTAGAGAGATTAGATGGGGCTCCAGGACAATTGATTTAGATATTTTGGTTTATGGCGACGAGGTTATTTCGACAAAGGAACTAATTGTCCCGCACCCGGAGATGATTAAGCGGAATTTCGTGTTGTTGCCGCTTTTTGAAATTGAACCCGAATTGGAGTTGCCTATTTTTGGAAAATTGAAGGATCTAGTAGCGAAAGTTGAATCTTCCAGCATAACAAAACTATGAAGCATTCTGAGTTAATTGAATACAAACTGCGAGGCGAAAAGATTACCTGTCTGACCGCTTACGATGCCTCCTTCGCGAAAATAATTGACGGCGCCGGCACAGATATTGTTTTGGTTGGCGACTCTCTCGGCATGGTCATACAGGGTGCTGAGAATACCCTTGCTGTGACAATGCAGCAGATGATACATCATACCGAGATAGTGGCAAAGCCTTGCCAACAGGCTCTGGTAATTGCGGATATGCCATTTAAGAGTTATGAAAACGCCGGCTTGGCGCTGGATAATGCGAAGAGCTTGATTGCTGCAGGTGCCAATATGGTTAAACTGGAGGGCGGCAGTGAGCATCAAGATGTTTTTCGTCTACTGAACTCAAACAACATCAATGTCTGCGGACATCTTGGCCTCCAGCCACAGCTGGTTGTTGATTCCAGTGGTTATAAAATTCAAGGCAAGGATGATATTGGGGCGCAGAAAATATTAGACGATGCACTGCTCCTAGAATCTCTCGGCGTTAGCGTGATTGTATTGGAGTGCATCCCGCGCGAGTTAGCTAAAAATGTTAGTCAGTCTCTCAGGATTCCAACCATCGGTATAGGCGCCGGTAGTGCTTGTGATGGTCAAGTGTTGGTGAGCTATGACATGCTCGGTATAACATCAGGCAGGCTGCCCCGATTTGCAAGAAACTTTATGGTAGGGAAGGGTTCAGTGAGATTGGCAATAGAGTCCTTTAATGAAGAGGTAAAAGCTGGAACATACCCATCAATCGATGAAACCTATTAATGCAAATATTTAAAACCGTCGAATCTCTTAATGGTTACTTAGATGGTTGCCGAGAGAGGGCTCAAAGTGTTGCCTTGGTGCCCACTATGGGAGGCCTTCATGAAGGTCATTTAAGTCTAATTAATAAAGCCAAAGAGTGCGCTGATGTGGTTGTTGTGAGTCTCTTTGTCAATCCGACGCAGTTCGCAAGCGGTGAGGATTTTGAACAATATCCACAGAGTCCAGGGGAGGACATCGAGAACTTGCAACAAAGGCAAGTTGATGCGCTCTTTATGCCTCAGATAGCTGACATCTATCCGCAAAGCCAAGAGAGTGACTATGATGTCGGTGAATTGGGCCAAATACTGTGCGGCATTTCACGACCTACGCATTTCAAAGGCGTTGCCCAGGTGGTTGCCAGGTTTTTTGATATTGTGAAGCCGGATATTGCTGTTTTTGGCGAGAAAGACTACCAGCAACTAACAATCATTAGAGAACTAGCAAAAAGAAAATATAACACCATAAAGATTGCCTCGGTGCCGATTATAAGAGAGCCTGACGGGCTTGCAATGAGTACCAGAAATAACTACCTAAGCGTCAAAGAGAGGGCGAGAGCGCCGTTATTTTATAAAGCGCTCAGAGAGGCACGTGAGGAGCTCGAATCTGGCGCAGATATAGCGCTGGCAGCAAAAAGAGCTTTAGCAGCACTGAGTAAGAGCTTTGTGGTTGACTATGTCGAGATCCTGGATGCTAATACCCTTACAGAAATCACGCATAAGAGTGAGGAAATTATTATAATATCTGCGGTAAGACTGGGAGGAGCCAGACTTATTGACAATATTGTCTTCAGGAGGGCAAATGTTTAGCATTACCAAGGAGGCCGAGGTTTATATGGCTGAGATTTTCGAACAGCAGGATGAGCAGGGTTTGGCCCTGCAAGTCGGCGTCGAGAAGGCGGGCACACCGATAGCCACAGTGACATTTAATTTTTGCTTTGTAAAGGAGCTCTCGAAAAGCTATACCGAGTACCCTTACCAGGGTTTTAGCGCCTACATACACAAAAGCGACAATGACTACCTGAAGGACTCGGATGTAGCACTGAAGGTTGAGGGTACGAGCAAGAAGCTGACCATAACAGCGCCCAACGCAAAAGGCGAGGCGCCAAATGATGATGCTTCGTTAGAGGAGAGAATTCTCTTCACTATAGTCACTGAAATCAACCCAAATCTAGCCTCCCATGGTGGCTTTGTAGATCTCGTCGAGATCACTAAAGATAAAGAGGTCGTGCTTAATTTTGGCGGTGGTTGCCAGGGTTGCAGTTCGGTCAAGATGACTCTTAAGGATGGTGTAGAAAAGCAGCTCAAAGAGCTCTATCCGGAGATAACTGCAGTTCTCGATGTGACCGACCACTCGAACACTCAGAACGCCTACATGTAGTGGTTTAGAGCCTTTTCGAGCACTATCGGAAATAAATTATCTTGCTCAGTATATAAACAGTTATATTTTCTCTTACTCTTATTTCACTCAGGGTGGATAATAGTGTTGTGAGTTTTTTTGTTTGCAATCAATAATCGAATCTAGCACAAGCCAGTGAACAGAATAAATATCTATAGCCATCCGGATTGCCTGAAAAAAGATAACGGCCCAAACCACCCGGAAAGGATGGAGCGACTCGAAACCATTCTTGATGCAATTGAAAACCTTGACGGAATTGATACCAATAGCAGAGAAGCGCCGTTAGCTTTGATCGAGCATATTGAGTTGGTCCATCCATCGACGCATATCGACGAGATTTTTACGATGGTTCCTGAAACAGGGCTGGTAGGGGTGGAGAAGGAGCCCTATGCCGATACACTCCTATGCCCCCATAGCAAGGACGCCATTTTAAGGGCATGCGGGGCAGGAATTGCGGCCTCAGATAGACTCATATTGGGCAACCAAAAGAGATCTTTTTGCGCTGTCCGCCCGCCCGGACATCACGCCGAAACAGCACGCGCAAATGGTTTTTGTTTTTTCAACAATGTCGCCATAGCCACCAGATATCTACAACAAAAGCATCAAATAGGCAAGGTCGCGATTATCGACTTTGACGTTCACCACGGCAACGGCACGCAGGAGATCTTTTATCATGATGAGAGCGTTCTTTATGGCTCTATCCATGAATCGCCACTATTCCCCGGCACAGGTTTAGAGAGCGAGACTGGGGTTGGAAATATCTTCAATGCGCCGATCGACGGGGGTACCGGCGGGGCGGATTTTTTAGAGATATTTAAAACCAAAATTCTTCACAATGTCGACAAGTTTGAACCAGAAGTGGTGCTAGTCTCTGCCGGATTTGACGCCCATAAAAGAGACCCGCTAGCCAATATCAATCTGGAATCTGAGGATTTCTATACTATAACCAAACAAATTACAGAGATAGCCAACCGTCACTCTGAGGGCAGGGTTATCTCTTTTTTGGAAGGGGGCTACGATCTTTTGGCGCTCTCTCAAAGTATCAAAGAGCATCTGCGTGCACTCTATGAGGATTAATGCTATCTTAGGGAGTCGGATTACATGAACGAGTTTGATTTGATTCGTGAGTACTTTAGTTGGCCGTCTGAAGACAGCGATGTTGTTCTGGGGGTAGGTGATGACGCCGCTGTTGTAAATGTGCCGACAGATCAGCAACTAGTGATGAGCACAGATACACTTATTGAGGGGGTTCACTTTAGCGCCCAAGCGGATCCTAGAGATATTGCCCACAAAGCCTTGGCGGTCAACCTGAGTGACATTGCGGCGATGGGCGGGCAGGCGAAATGCTTCACGCTAGCGTTGAGCTTACCCGAGATTGACAAGCGCTGGCTTGGTGAATTTTCAAGTTCTCTGAATGAGCTGGCTGGGAGATACCAGGTAAGCCTCGTTGGCGGCGACACCACTAGGGGAGCCTTGAGCATTACCATTAATGTGATCGGTTTGGTAGAGAGCGGTTCAGCACTGAAACGTTCCGGAGCGAGTCCCGGTGACGGAATCTATGTCTCCAATACTATCGGCTCCGCGGCCTATGCTTGGTGGCAGCTCAATAATGACCAGAAGCCCTCCGAGGAGAATCTGGAAAGGCTCCACCGACCCACACCTCAACTTGAATTAGGTCGGGCGCTAAATGGGCTCGCCAGTGCCTGCATCGATATATCCGATGGGCTTGAACAGGATCTTGGTCATATTCTTGATTGTTCCAATGTAGGGGCGATTATCGAGCTAGAAGATTTGCCACTGGATGAAGAACTCTCAGATCATGTTAAACGTACCTCTGACTACTCTATAGCGCTTTGTGGAGGGGATGACTATGAGCTCTGCTTTAGTATGCCGAAAAAGCGCCGGGAATGGCTACTTAAACGTACCCGGGAGCTGAACGTAAGGACCACCCGGATCGGCGAGATTACAAAATCCTTAGGAATGGAGATTAAAGGCTACAGCAACAACTCGAGTTCTTACCAGCACTTCAAGTAAGAGGTTTTTTAGATTTCCTTCTTTTCTGAAATTGTTTTGCAGTCGATGCACTGGTCCGCTGTAGGACGTGCTTCCAATCTCTTAAGACCAATCTCGATACCGCAAGTCTTGCAGTAACCGTAATCTCCTATATCAATAACGTGTAGGGTTTTGTCAATTTTAGAGATTAACTTTCTTTCACGATCACGAGTCCTAAGCTCAAGCGCGAACTCTTCTTCGATCGTGGCCCTGTCGTTGATATCTGCAACCGGTGCGGAATCTTCCTGGATATGGTTGATGGTGTTTTCAGCTTCATAGACTAACTGGTCGCGCCAGACATTGAGCTTATGAATAAAGTGTTTTAGCTGCCCATTGCTCATAAACTCTTCGCCCTTTTTGGTAATGTAGGAAGGTAATTCTTTAAAATTCGGCTCAGTAGTCATTCGTTGATAAATGTAAAAAAGTGTTGTTTATACCCAAAATTGCCTAAAATAGCAATGCTTTTTTTAACTAACTCAATAAAAAAACAATTAATGAAACTTAACGCGCTAATATTTGATGTTGACGGGACTCTTGCCAATACCGAGCATGACGGCCACCTTAGAGCCTTCAACGAGGCCTTTAAGTGCTTTAGGCTCGACTGGCACTGGGATGCAGAGCTCTACGCTGAACTCTTATCGGTTGGTGGCGGCAAGGAAAGGATGGCTCACTATGTAGAAAGCTATAAACCGTTGTTTAATAGTGATTCAGGGTTTGACGATTTTGCCAAAATCCACAAAAAGAAGACCGAAATATTCGTCTCCCATGTAGCGAACGGAATGGTGCCTCTTAGAGTCGGCGTCGAAAGACTGATCGAAGAGGCGCTCTCTGCCGGGCTCAGACTGGCGATTGCCACCACTACCTCGCCACAAAACGTCGAAGCGCTCCTGACAAGCACGCTCGGTAAGGATGCTCTTGATAGGTTCGAGGTGATAGGGGCCGGAGATGCTGTCGAAAGAAAAAAGCCTGCCGGCGATATATACCGATATGTTTTAGATAAAATGAAGCTCGGTAGCGGCGAATGTGTCGCATTTGAGGACTCTGAGATGGGCTTGATGTCATCCTCTGCAGCAGGACTAAGAACGATTGTCACGCTTAGCGAGTATACTAAGACACAAAACTTTGACGGTGCGATGGTTGTGCTCGACCAGCTGGGTGATGAAAATAACCCATTCGAGATACTCCAAGGTCAACCAACCAGACACAGCTTTGTCAGCGTCGACTACATAAAGGAGCTATATGAACAAGATCGTTAGTTTGGCAGATAACAGTGTTGTCTATGAGGTGGCAAGCGTTACCCCGCTCTCTCCTGCCGCCCAGCTAAGCGAGCGTTTCTCCAACCAGATCTACTTGAAGCGTGAGGACGAACAAAGCATCCACTCGTTCAAGCTCAGGGGCGCTTACCAAAAAATGTTTTCGCTCTCTGCATCGAAAAGACAAAAAGGGGTGGTCGCCTCCTCTGCTGGAAATCACGCCCAGGGTGTGGCCTTGGCGGCGCAGAAGCTCCAGCTCAAAGCCGTTATCGTGATGCCTAAAAGCACCCCAAAAATTAAGGTCGAAGCGGTCCAGAGGCTTGGTGGCGAGGTAGTTCTGCATGGCGATGTCTATGACGACGCCTACCAGCATGCAAAAAAACTAGAGGCAGAACGGGACCTCAATTTTATTCACCCCTATGACGACCTTGACGTGATTGCGGGACAGGCTACTGTAGGTAAGGAAGTGCTCGAGCAGATGCAAGATGTCGAACTCGTATTCGTGCCTGTCGGTGGCGGCGGGCTGATAGCCGGCATCGCCAGCTATATTAAGCACCACCGCCCGGAAGTGAAGGTGATCGGAGTGGAGCCGAAGGACTCGCCGACCCTCCACGAGGCGCTAAAAAATAACCGCATAACGGTACTTGAAGATGTTGGCCGGTTTGCCGACGGGGTTGCTGTTAAACAGGTTGGCGAGAAGACATTTGAGATCGCCAGAGAGCTTGTTGATGAGGTCGTACTGGTCAGTAATGACGAGATATGCGCCGCCATCAAGGATGTCTACGAAGATGTCCGTTCGGTGGCTGAGCCTGCAGGTGCATTGGCAACCGCCGGAGTCAAAAAATACATCAGTGACAACGGCATCAATGATAAGAAAATCGTCTCTGTGATATCGGGCGCCAACGTCAACTTTGACAGGCTCAGATATATCGCCGAGAGGGCTGACCTTGGTGAACTGACGGAGGCAGTTATCGCTGCCACCATCCCTGAACGTGCAGGCAGCTTTCTTGAGTTTTGTAGGCACCTTGGCGAACACTCAGTAACCGAGTTTAACTATCGCTATGCAGGCGACAAACAGGCGCACATATTTGTTGGTGTTGGTCTGAGTGATGGCGAGGCTGAAAAGCAAGCGCTGATCAAAAAACTCGGTAAGTCCTTTGAGATCATCGATATGAGCGATAATTCGATGGCTAAGACCCATATCCGCTATATGGTCGGCGGTCGTGCTAGTGCAGACAACGAGGTTATTTATCGATTCGAGTTCCCTGAAAGGCCTGGTGCTCTGCTTAAGTTTCTTGAAAAGATTGGCACCCGCTGGAGCATTTCACTGTTCCATTACCGCAACCATGGCGCCGATTTTGGCCGCGTCCTTATAGGCTTGCAGGCCAACAACATTGCCGAGCTCGAGTCGCGCTTCGATGAAATCGGCTACTACTACCAAAGCGAAAGCGACAACCAGGCCTATCAGTACTTCCTTTAAAGCTCTCAGCGCAGACAATCTCGATGAGGTAGTCGCTATCGAGCGCAACAGCTCTAAGAGTCCATGGCCCGC
This sequence comes from uncultured Gammaproteobacteria bacterium, assembly GCA_913047325.1. Lineage (GTDB taxonomy): Bacteria > Pseudomonadota > Gammaproteobacteria > PS1 > Pseudothioglobaceae > Pseudothioglobus. Next base: position 1,836 of record CAJWTP010000026.1, on the reverse strand, counting down.
AGAGCACTTCCGCTCTAGTCTTGAAAACAGCAACAATCTATCCTATGCGCTGATGCTAAGAGATAAACTTATCGGCTACGTGATTGCTGCTCTGGCACTAGATAGTGCAGACCTTCATAATATCGCTATCGATTCCAGATACCAGCGACAGGGTCACGCCACAAAGCTTCTCAGCTGCCTTGTTAACGAGCTTGGCGAGAGGGGCGCGAAAGAGATTTTTCTGGAAGTAAGGGTCTCCAACAAAGGCGCTATCGGTTTTTACAAGAGTCAAGGATTTGAGCAGATTTCGCTGCGTAAAAATTACTATATGAAAAACTCCAATGATCGTACAGACAGAGAAGACGGTATAATTATGCGCTTAGAAATTGCCACAACAGAGAACAACAATGCCTTATAAAAAAATCACCTTACCAGCAGCTGGCGAAAAAATTACCATCACCGATAACGCTCTAAACGTACCGGACAAGCCGATTATTGGCTATATCGAGGGAGACGGCATCGGTATTGACATTACCCCGGTAATGCTCTCAGTCGTTGACAGTGTAGTTGAAAAAGCCTACAACGGAGAGCGTCAGATTCAGTGGATGGAGATCTACGCTGGAGAGAAGGCCGACGAGATTTATGGCGAATACCTGCCAGATGAAACCCTTAACGCGATCAAGGAATTAAGCGTCGCCATCAAGGGTCCCCTCACGACTCCGGTAGGCGGTGGCATGAGGTCACTTAACGTTGCCATCCGTCAGCGTCTGGACCTTTATATTTGCCAGCGCCCGGTACAGTACTTTGACGGCACGCCTTCCCCTGTCAGGTTCCCGGAAAAAATCGACATGGTAATCTTTAGAGAGAACTCGGAAGACATTTATGCCGGTATCGAGTATCAAACCGGAACCAAGGAAGTGAAAAAGGTGATCGAGTTTTTGCAACAAGAGATGGGTGCAACCAAGATACGTTTCCCTGAAACATCGGGAATCGGCATCAAGCCGGTCTCCATCGAAGGTACGACCAGACTTGTAAGGGCGGCGATCCAGTACGCTATAGACAACGACAAGCCGTCGGTGACGCTGGTCCACAAGGGCAACATCATGAAGTTTACCGAGGGTCTTTTCCGTGACACCGGCTATCAGCTCGCCAAGGATGAGTTCGGCGCTAAAGAGATTGATGGCGGGCCTTGGTGTAGTCTGACCAACCCCAAGACCGGCAAAGAGATTGTAATCAAGGACAATATTGCCGACGCCTTCCTGCAGCAGATCCTTCTACGACCTGAAGAGTACTCGGTAATCGCCACCCTTAACCTTAACGGCGACTATATCTCCGACGCTCTAGCGGCCCAGGTCGGCGGTATCGGTATCGCTCCCGGAGCGAACCTTTCGGACTCGATTGCAGTGTTTGAGGCAACCCACGGAACAGCGCCAGGCTACGCCGGCAAGAATGCAGTAAATCCGTCATCGTTAATTCTTTCTGCGGAAATGATGCTAAGGCATATGGGCTGGACCGAAGCGGCTGACATGATTATCGAGGCGATGGCGAAAACAATCCAAAACAAGACCGTCACCTATGACCTCGAGAGGCTCATCGATGATGCCACTTTGCTGTCCTGCTCGGAGTTCGGCGAGGCGCTGAAGAGCGCTATCGAGTAATCCAGAAAATTTAGCTTTTTTGGGCGCAAAAAGCAAAGAATTGATTGACTCAAAATACAGAGATGGATATAATCTCTCGCTATTCCCTGATAGCTCAGTTGGTAGAGCGACGGACTGTTAATCCGTTTGTCCCTGGTTCGAGCCCAGGTCAGGGAGCCAATTAAATAAAGGCCTATCTTACGAGATAGGTTTTTTATGT
>CAJWTP010000025.1 GCA_913047325.1 uncultured Gammaproteobacteria bacterium | reverse complement strand
CACCATTATTTTTCATTTGCTTTGCAATCAAATGCTGTTTCGCAATTTGTAATTTCTCATCTTCCGTGTAGCCGGAGATCTGGATTATTTCCATACGATCTGCTAATGCCTGAGGCAAATCTAGAGTGTTTGCAGTTGCAACAAACATAACCTGCGATAAGTCATAATCAACCTCCAGGTAATGGTCATTAAATGTATGGTTTTGTTCAGGGTCTAGGACTTCTAGCATTGCAGAGCTAGGATCACCCCTGTAATCGGAAGCCATTTTATCTATCTCATCTAATAGAAATAATGGATTTTTTACCTTTACTTTTTGCATTTTTTGAACAATCGATCCTGGCATAGCGCCAATATATGTCCTTCTATGGCCACGAATCTCGGCTTCATCTCTCACACCTCCAAGAGCCATACGTACATATTTTCGGTTAACTGATCTAGCAATAGATTCACCTAAAGAAGTCTTGCCAACACCGGGCGGGCCGACCAAACAAAGAATATTTGCCTTATTGTGACTGACCCTAGTTTGTACAGCTAGATGCTCCAATATTCTTTCTTTAACTTTATTCAAGCCGTAATGGTCATCATCTAGTATTTTTTGAGCTTTCACTAGATCATGACTGATATGAGTTTTTTTACTCCAAGGTACAGAGCATAAATTCTCAATGTAGGTTCTAATAATAGATGCATCAGATGATTGAGAAGACATTCTTTGGAGTTTGTTGAGCTCACTTTGTGCCTTAGCTTTGGCCTCCTTTGGCATCTTTGCCTTATTGATATTTCGCTGAAGCTCTTCAATTTCGTTATCATCATCAAGAGTTCCTAGCTCTTTCTGAATAGACTTCATTTGCTCGTTCAAATAATAGTCTCTCTGGTTAGATTCCATTTGTTTACGGACACGACTTTGAATCTTTTGCTCGGCCCCTAGGACATCGAGTTCACTTTCAAGAATGGTGAGAATTTTTTCTAATCGATCCTTGGCAATATGACTCTCTAAAAGGGATTGTTTTTCTTCTACTTTAAGATTAAGGTTAGCAATAATAACATCACTAAAGCGTTCCATATCTGTAATCTCTTTGAGTACTTTAAAAACCTCCTCTGGTATTTTCTTACTCAGCTTTATATATTTTTCAAGATTATCTAAAGCCATCCTCGTCATTGCTTTTATTTCAGTGTCATCTTCAACAGTCAAGAAACAATCACTCAAGACAACTTCTGTATGTCCACCGACATCAATAAATTCATCAATATTTGCCCTTTTGACTCCTTCAACGAGAACTTTAATTGTTCCATCTGGCAATTTTAGCAACTGCAGAATTGTAGCCAAAGTGCCAACCCTATGAAGGTCATCATTGTTTGGATCCTCTATTGATTCATCTTTTTGTGTTACCAAAAAGATATTTTTATCTGCCTCCATTGCGTGCGTAATTGCATTAACCGAAGATTTTCTGCCGATAAATAGAGGAATAACAGTGTGCGGGAATACAACCACATCTCGCAGTGGCAATAAAGGCACTGTTTGTAAGATCAAATCATTTGAATTTGTTGATTCTTCTGTTCCCATAATAACGAAACACCTTGCTTATCTAATAATTTCTTTAGATAGTGCCTAGTGACGTTAATTTCAAGTAGCCACTGACCAAATTCATTCATTTTTTCATTATGAATGTATCCAATATTATGAATTTCACTTCGAATATAGGCTGACTGAACATCTAATCGGATACTTGCATGGGTCATCATACCACTAAGAGACTGAGATAAGGCTTGATAAAGCAAATCTATACCAACTCCAGAATTGGCTGATAGCCAAACTCGAAATATATTACCTTCATGATTCTTGTCAACTCTCGGCTCAAAATCTTTAATTTCATCGATTTTGTTCATCACTATGATGGTAGTTATATCCTGCGCATCAATTTGTTCAATAATATCTTCTACCTGATTAATTTTTTCATGACTATTTTCATCAGAAGCATCTACAACATGAAGTAAAACATTCGCCTGGCTTGTCTCCTCTAGAGTTGACTTAAATGCATCTATGAGGTCATGAGGCAAGTCTTGAATAAATCCAACCGTATCGGCAATCACGGCCTCACCGTATGCGGGTAAAACAACTTTCCTAATAGTAGAATCTAGGGTTGCAAAAAGTTTATTGTCAGTATAGACATGTGATTCGGTTAGACGATTAAATAACGTTGATTTGCCCGCATTTGTATAACCCGCTAATGCAATCATTGGGAGGTCGTTTTTTATCCGAGATTTTCGACCCAAATCTCTTTGTTTATGAACTTTTTCAAGGCGTTTATTGATATATTTTATGCGTTTACCAATCAAACGTTTATCTGTTTCTAGTTGGGTTTCACCAGGTCCACGAAGCCCGATACCACCTTTTTGTCTTTCTAAGTGAGTCCAACCCTTAACTAGCCTTGTAGAAAGGTGTCGTAGTTGTGCCAACTCTACCTGTAGCTTACCTTCATACGAACGAGCCCTAAGGGCAAAGATATCCAAAATTAAACCTGTACGGTCCATAACCTGACACTTGAAAGATTTTTCCAAGTTTCGTTCCTGTGAAGGTGAAAGTTCAGGTGAAAAAATCACCAAATCAACTTCCTTTTCAGTAACAATAGTTTTCAATTCTTCAGCTTTTCCCTTTCCTATATAGAATTGAACACTAGGAATGTTTATTTTTACTTCTAAGGTTTGGATAATGTGCAGTCCAGATGAAGTGGCAAGTTGCATAAACTCGGCTACACCGTTTGAACTATATCTATTAGAAGACTGTTCAACATGTACCAACAACGTGCGTTCATCCTGACCTACAGTATCTTTTTGTCGATCAAATAACTCCATTGATGTTATTTGCTTATTTCCATAAATTAAATAGCTTCTTCAACTTGCTTTACGAGAACTTTTTGATTGTTCTTCAGAGATATGCAGAATGATAGGTTTTTTCTTACCAATAACCACATCTTTATCAATAATCACTTCCTTTGCGCTTGAAGTAGAGGGCATCTCGTACATTGTATCCAATAAAAGACCTTCCAAAATGGAACGTAACCCTCTAGCGCCAGTTTTTCTCTCAACAGCAAGCTTCGCAATCGCTAGTAAAGCATTTTTTCTAAAGGTTAACTTAACACCCTCAATTGAGAAGAATTCTTGAAATTGTTTAACAACAGAATTTTTTGGCTTAGTGAGAATTTGCACTAAAGCGTCCTCATCAAGTTCGTCAAGTGAGGTATGAACAGCTAGGCGACCAACAAGTTCGGGAATCAAACCAAATTTAATTAAATCGTCAGGTTCAAGTAAATTAAAAAGCTCTGAGACCGTTTTCTTATTTTTTTCATACTTAACATCGGCAGAAAAGCCAATACCGGTTGCTTTTTCTACTCGCCTGTCAATTATTTTTTCCAGACCATCGAATGCACCGCCACAAATAAACAATATTTTTGAAGTGTCAACATCGATAGTCTCTTGGTTTGGGTGTTTCCTCCCTCCCTGAGGTGGCACCGAGGCTATGGTTCCCTCGATTAACTTCAGCATGGCCTGTTGTACGCCTTCTCCTGAAACATCTCTTGTTATCGAAGGCGATTCAGAGCGTCTTGAAATTTTGTCAATTTCATCTACAAATATAATCCCTTGCTCAGCTCTTTCTGGATCAAAATCACACTTCGCAAGTAAGCTTTTAATTACATTCTCTACGTCATCACCGACATAGCCTGCCTCAGTTAGAGTTGTAGCATCAGCGACAGCAAAAGGGACGTCTAAAAAACGTGCTAGAGTCTTTGCAAGAAGGGTCTTGCCGCTACCGGTCGGCCCGATAAGCAGGATGTTTGATTTTTCCAGCTCAACTTCGTTCGAAATGTAGTCATTTTTTAAACGTTTATAGTGATTATAAACAGCAACAGACAAAACTTTCTTTGCTTTAGACTGACCAATCACGTATTCATTTAAGAAATCAAATATTTGCATTGGAGTGTAATTCCAATCAACGTGTTGATCTTGCTTTTCTTTAATCGTCTGTTGCTGAATAAGACCGTAACAAGAATCTATGCATTCATCACAGATATAGACTCCTGGACCAGCTATTAGGCGAGTGACTTCGTCTTTGCGTTTAGAGCAAAACGAACAGTGAAGATCTTGCTTATTATCAGCCATAGGCGCTTATAATTTAACGCTTTGTAAGAACTTTGTCAATAATTCCATATTTTGCTGACTCGCTAGCTGACATGAAATAATCTCGATCGGTATCTTTCTGGATAGTCTTAATATTTTGACCTGTGTGGTTTTTCAATATTGTATTCAGCCTATCTCTGGTCTTAAGTATCTCTTGTGCATGAATATCTATATCGCTAGCCTGACCAGAAAACCCGCCTAAAGGTTGATGAATCATGACTCTAGCATGGGGCAGGGCAAATCTCTTCTTTTTTGCTCCAGCACAAAGTAGTAATGCCCCCATACTGGCTGCCTGACCTATACAAAGTGTAGATATATCCGGTTTGATAAACTGCATAGTGTCATAAATGGCCAAGCCCGAGGAAACAGACCCCCCTGGTGAATTTATATACAAATGTATATCCTTTTCTGGGTTTTCAGATTCCAAGAACAGTAGCTGTGCTACCACTACGTTCGCGGTGTAGTCTTCAACAGGACCAACCAAAAAAACCACGCGCTCTTTCAGCAATCTAGAATAGATGTCATAAGCCCTCTCACCCCTACCAGAATCTTCAACCACCATTGGTATTTGATGTAAGTTTTTAATCGACATATCAGTTTTGCGGGTCCATAATTTCTTGAAAAGTTTTCTCTTTAATGTTCACTTTTGCCTCTGAAGTAATATAGTCTACAACAAGTTGCTCAACCACGATCGACTCGATGCTTTCCAGCCTCGAGGGGTCTGAGTTATACCACTCAATCATCTGTGGAGCGCTCTCACCATAAGACATAGACATCTCTTTTAGTTTAGCATCAACTTGCTCTTTTTCGGGCTTGATTTCGTAATCTTTAGCTATTTTATTAACTAGCAAACCTAATTTCACCCGTCTTGTCGCTTCTTCCTTAAACAAATCATTGGACATCTTATTGTTCGATGGTATCCCTTGCTGCTCCATTCTTGATTCCATGTCTTTTAACATGTTATTTGCTTCTGCATCAATACTGGCCTCTGGAACTTCAAAATTGTTTGCCTCTAAAAGTGCTGTAAAAGTAGTGCCTTTGTTCTGCTGCTCAACCCTGCTAGCAAGCTCCATTTGCATTTGATTCGCCATTCTACTTTTCATAGTTTCAAAGTCTTTTTCGCCATACTTTTTGGCTAATTCATCATCACGTTTTAATCCCTTTGGTGAGCCAATTTCGTTTACTTTCACTTTAAATATCGCCTCTCTGCCAGCTAGATTTTCAACATGGTAATCTTCCGGAAAGGTTGCCTTAATTTCTAGCTCTTTTCCTGGAGCAACGTCTATCAAACCCTGCTCAAAATCATCAATCATTGCCCCTCTGCCTAAAATAATTTCAAAACCTTCTGCCGCACCACCTTCAAAAGATTCTCCTTCCAGTAATCCTTCAAAGTCAATAATTAAGCGATCACCTTCTTTAGACTTCCTTTTAACTGATTTGTATTCGGTAGCCCTGTCTTGAAGATCTTGAAGTGACCTTTCTTCATCCTCTTTAGAAACTTTTGCGCTAATCTGGTCAATAGTCAAACCAGCCAAAGATGAAACGCTTATCTCAGGAAAGACTTCAAACTCGATAGTATAAATAAAGTTGTCACTACCCTCTGACTCTACTTTTGTTAAAGAAGGTTGTGTGGCGGGAGATATTTGCGCGTCAGCCAGCGCTTCAGACAAGGTTTCAGTAACAATTTCGTTTGTGGCATCTGATTTAGCGTTGGCGCCAAAACGTTGACGTAAAACCGTTGCAGGAACTTTTCCTTTCCTAAACCCGTCAATACGAGCTTGCTTGGCAAGATTTTGTAAAATCTTGTCGGTTTTTTGATTAAAAGTATCAATAGGAAGTTCAACTACAAGTGATCTCTTTAGCCCTTCCAGTGTATTTAATGAGGTCTTCATTTATATATCCGTAACTATCTTAAAAAACAAGAAATTATACAGGATTTTGCGGGGCAATAAAAAAGGCAGTTTCACTGCCTTTTTATCAAAATACCAGAACTAAAATCGTGAACCAGTATAGCTCACCTGGTATTGAGCTTGAGATAGCCATTCTGGGTTTAATTCAATACCCCAGCCGGGCTGATGATCCATTGTTAATTGACCTTTAGCTATTTCAAAGTCCGGTGAAAATATATTGGCCTGCCAAGGATAATAATCCAAACCCTCTATAGAAAACTCTAGATACTTTCCAGCATTCGGGATTGCGCCCATTATATGGGCAGAAAACAACGTTACAAGTGATAAATTTGCACTATGCAAAGTGACAGGCAGTTTTGCCTGTTGAGCCAACTCAGCTACCTCTAATGTACGCGTAACTCCACCCATATAACAAACGTCAGGCTGTAAAATATTCACCACCTGGTTATCGATCATATGCTTCCAGACACGCATATCGTTGTCTTGTTCACCACCACTTATATCAATATCTAGAGCGTCTCTTACTTGACGAGTCCATCCAGGTTTCCAATAGGGACACGGCTCTTCGAAATGACAAATGCCATAGTCTTGCAACATGTGTCCGACTTCGATAGCTTTGGCTGGGGTGTATGCACTATTCGCATCTACCAACAATGCCACAGAGTCACCTAAAGTCTCACGTACCTGCTTCACAATTGCCTCTGTTCGTCCAGGCCATTGGTCTTGGTCATGGCCACATTCACGACCGATTCTAAATTTAAATGCCGTATAACCATAGTTCTCTTTCAGGGACAACAAACGTTCAGCTTCAGCCTCAGGACTGATATCACGCCTCATACTTGAAGCGTAAACCGGTATAGAGGCAGGATTGCCGCCAAGCAACTGGCATACACTTTTGCCGGCTCGTTTAGCTTTAATGTCCCAAAGTGCAGTATCTAGACCACTCAAAGCCCGATAAAGATAAGTGCCAGGAAATTTATGTTCACGCTCAAGAACTACTCGGTTCAGATCTCCAATATCATCACCCTCCCATCCCAATATATGCGGTGCCACTTGGCGATGAACAACTTGGGCACTTATATCAGCGTTGTATGTTGAAGTTTGACCCCAACCCTCATCGCCATCATCTGTTCGAACACATAAAAAACCGACGTATTCATTAGTAAAAGTTTCGATGCTAATTATTTTCATAAAACAAATTAGTTGAGTTTATTTATTCTTCACTATATCAGACAAAATAAGGTCTGAAGCCTTTTCACCCACCATAATTGACGGGGCATTAATGTTGCCGCATACTAGCTGTGGGAATATGGATGCATCTGCCACTCTAAGGCGCTCTATTCCATACACTTTGAGTTCACTATCAACTACATTTGTCGATGGATCTGGACCCATACGACAGGTACTTGTAGGATGAAAAACAGTCCATGCATAACCCCTAATGTCTTCTATCATTTGTTCATCCGTTTGACACTCCGGCCCAGGACGAAACTCATCATTGATGACCTTGCCTAAGCTCTTAGTTTGGGCCAATCGCCTCAACAGCTTAACGCCCTCTAATAAATCCTGGACATCGTCATCGTGAGATAAATAGTTGGGCTCAATTAACGGTGCAGCGAACGCATCATTGCTTGTAATTCGAATTTTTCCTCTTGATTTTGGTCGACAATTGGAAACACCTAATAGCATAGCTGAAAAAGGGTCTGGACTCATCATTGCTCGCTTTCCAGGAGGTGTGCGAGTATAGCTTACAGGCGAGTAGTAAAGCTGGATATTAGGCCTTGAAAGTCCTTTACGAGTTCGCACAAAACCCCCCGCTTGATTGACACTGAGACTTAAAGGTCCTGTCCTAGTGAGGATATAACGAACACCCTGCAAAAGCTTACCCCACCATGGTCGAAGCTGGTCATTCAAAGTCCTCACTTTACTTGTATAGAAATAATCAACCCCTAGGTGATCTTGAAGATTTCTTCCAACAGCGGGACTGTGATGAAGCACTGAAACATTGGCTTCCTTCAGCACTGATTCAGGTCCAATTCCGGACAATTGCAGCAGCTGAGGTGAATTTATCGAACCAGCACTTAATATCACTTCACGTTTTGAATGTACCTGGCAAAGTTTACCTGCCTTACTGTACTCAACACCAACAGCACACTTACCTTTAAAAAGAAGTCGTGTCACATGTGCCTTAGTAATGACTGTCAGATTTCTCCGTTTCATTGCTGGCCTTAAATAAGCTCTGGCTGATGACATCTTTTGGCCGCCATGAGTTGTAATCTGATAATAGCCTACGCCATCTTGTGAGGCACCATTCATGTCACTATTAAAATCAATATCTAGCTCTTGCGCAGCCGAAACAAAATTTTCACACAAGGGGTGTAGCTGATCTGCAACGTCAGAAACTTTTAGCGGCCCATTTCCACCTCGATACTGATCTTCGCCATGTTGCCAAGTCTCCATGCGCTTGAAGTATGGGAGTAAATCTGCATATGACCAACCAGGATTACCTGCCTCCTGCCAATCATCAAAATCTTGTGGATTACCGCGCACATACACCATCGCATTGATTGAACTAGAACCGCCCAATAATTTACCTCGTGGCCAATAACTTGAACGATTATTAGTGCCGGGACTTGGCTCCGCCATGTACATCCAGTTAACGTCTTTTTGGTAGTAGGTTTTGCCATAGCCAATAGGCATTCGTACATAAAAACGACGGTCGGTACCACCTGCTTCTATGAGTAATACTTTGTTAGAACAATCCTTACTGAGCCTATTGGCAAGAACACAACCTGCTGAGCCTGCACCGATAACAATAAAATCGTAATTATTTAAAAGACCATCCATGTTTAAGTTAAATAATGACTATATAAAATTTGCACCATTGTATAAGTAATCTTTGACTATTGCTTTAATATTTTTTTTAACATTATTCATTTAATAAAAATTATATTTGTTTGGCGTGAAAATAAGATAAACTTTGGAATATCCACACTTTTGGTAAACCAATAACTTTTGGTGCTGGATTTTTTTCACATTTTTAGGAGAGAAAAATGAAATTATTTAAGAAAGTACTAGCACTTTCAGTGATTTCTCTTGGTCTTACATCTTTTTCACTTTCAGCGAATGCTGACTGTGGCAAAACTAGACTTGCAGATTTTGACTGGAGTAGTGCTAATATCCATACTGCCATCGTATCCTTTATACTCGAGCATGGCTATGGTTGTGAAGTTGAAGTAACGAAGGGAAGCACAACACCTATTATGGCTGCTCACTATGACGGACAACTAGATGTCGTTACCGAGCTTTGGTATGACAATATTGTTGCCAACTATGATCCGATTGAGGCTGCTGGAGTGATTAGAAATCTTGGTATAAACACACCTGACTCTCAGCAAGCTTTTTATGTGGATAGAACGACAGCAGATAAATACAACTTAAAATCTGTATTAGATATGAACGATCCAGAAATTGCAGCACTATTTACAGATCCTGAAAACCCAGAAATGGGTAGGATGACAAGCTGTATTTCAGGCTGGACTTGCTACACAGTGAACTATGTCAAACAACGTGTTTATGGTTTAGATAATTACTACACCAACTTTGATCCAGGTTCAGGTGGTGCATTAGACGCAGCTATTGCAGGTGCATTTGCCAAGAAGCGGCCAATCTTTACCTATTACTGGGCGCCAACTGGTCTTATGGGTAAGGTTGACTTAGTAAGATTAAAAGAGCCACCTTTTAATGAGGCATGTTGGAACGCAATGTCTGCAGTTGTTGAAGACATTAAAGCCAATGGTAAAGACGCATATCAGCCAACTTGTGCAACTGAATATAGAGATATGTCTTTAGATAAGTCTGTGCTTACAGCTTGGGCGGATACGCATCCAGAAGAGACAGCTTTCTTAGAAGCTTACAGCATACCAACCGCAACGGTTAACAAGCTACTTGCATTCTATGAAGATGAATCTGATGGCGATATGGAACTAACCGCTGTTGAATACCTGAAGAATTCTTCTGAATGGAAATCTTGGGTTTCAGCTGCCGCTGCTGCCGGAGTCGAGGGAGCACTGTAAGTTAGTTTTTTATATTATAAAAAGAGCTCACTTGTGGGCTCTTTTTTTCTTAATTTATAGTTATGATAAAGAAAATAATCGCATATACATCCCTGCCAATTATATTCATTTGGCTTCTGATAACTAGCTTTAACGCTTCAAAATGGAAACCAGATAGTGCTAATGAATTGCTTAGTGATTGGAGTTGGTTGAATAATTGGCCAAAATGGCTAGACATTCCCCTAATGAAGTGGATTAATGACGGATTCAAGGTTTTCAATGAAGAGTACGGCATATATTTTGAAATAGTTAATAACTTTCTTCTTGGCGCCATTCTGTCTATCAAAAAATTCCTAGTGATGCTGCCTTGGCCACTCGTAATAGCGCTAGTGGTTGTAATAGTTTTCTTCTCTAGTGGCAGGAAATTAGGAACCACAGTTTTTGTCGGTATATGTACATTCTTTATTGGTTTTCTGCACCCAAAATTTTGGGACAAGGCAATCGAAACAACTTCCATTATGCTAATTGGTATTCTTATTTGCGTTATTTTAGGGATACCGCTTGGCATTACAATGTCTCGAAGTAAAAAGGTTAGAAACGCAATACTTCCGGTTCTAGACCTAATGCAAACGATACCGAGCTTTTGTTATCTTATCCCTGGAATTATGCTTTTTGGTTTAGGGGCAGTTCCGGCAATTATCGCAACCGTTATTTACGCCATACCGCCATTAGTTCGTCTGACTGATTTGGGTATTCGTCTGGTTGATATTGAAGTTATCGAGGCTGCTGAGGCTTTTGGGGCGAGCAGAAGTCAAAAGTTGCTAAAAATACAGCTACCTCTTGCACTTCCCAATATTATGCAGGGCATTAACCAGTGCACAATGATGGCGTTGGCAATGGTAGTAATCGCCTCAATGATAGGCACAAGAGGCCTTGGAGACGAGGTATTACTTGGTTTGCAACAACTCAATGTAGGCAAGGCTACAGAGGCTGGCTTGGCAATCGTACTCCTAGCTATAGTGCTAGATAGAATTACCCAAGCCTACGGACAAAAAATCCAAGATAGAAATAAACCACCAACAAAATAGCAAACTGCAATGTCTAAAATAGAAATAAAAAATATATATAAAATTTTTGGCAACCATCCAGAACAAATCCTTCCGATGGTAAGGGATGGCGCCACCAAAGAAGAGGTCAGGGATGAGACTGACCATACCGTTGGACTAGACAATGTCTCCTTATCAATAAAGGAGGGTGAAATTTTTGTCTGCATGGGCTTATCTGGTTCCGGTAAGTCAACCCTAATCAGGCATATCAATAGGCTAATTGACCCAACATCAGGTGAAGTAACGGTCGACGGTGTCGATGTACTAAAATTAGATCACAAGGAATTACTAGAGTTTCGGAAGCACTCCATGAGTATGGTTTTCCAGAGATTTGGCTTATTCCCTCACAAAACCATTATAGAGAATGTCGCCTTCGGACTAGAGGTGCAAAAAGTTCCTGCAGACGAGAGAAAAGAAACTGCTCGAATGCAAATAGAGGCTGTCGGACTACAAGGCTTTGAAGATCAATACCCAGCCCAACTCTCAGGAGGAATGCAGCAACGAGTCGGACTTGCGAGGGCACTTGCAACTAATCCACAGATCCTTCTAATGGATGAAGCATTTAGTGCACTAGATCCTCTCATAAGAAGCGACATGCAAAACCAACTAATTGAGCTGCAATCAAAACTCAAAAAAACAATTGTATTTATTACACACGACCTTGATGAATCCCTTAAATTGGGAGATCATATCGGCATACTTAATGGCGGAAGGCTAGTTCAAATTGGTCGCCCGGAAGATATCATAATGAACCCTGCCGATGATTATGTTAAGGCATTTGTTAAGGACGTTAACCGTTCCAAAGTTTTAAGAGCGAAAACCGTTATGACCAAGGTTGAACAGTTTGATGCAAAAAATATCAACCCTTCAAACATCTACAGCATTGAAGAAAATGTTGTTATTGAAGACATCATTCCAAAAGTCTTAAAAGAGAGATCAACCATAAATGTAGTTGACAAACAAGGCAACACTATGGGTTATATCACGGCCAACGAGCTTTCTGATGCATTAACTAAACATTAGTTAGCCAGCAATAATCAATGTCAAGCAAAAATATCATAATTTCCGCTGCGGCAGACGGGATTGGTTGGACTATAGCTAAATCCTGCTTAGAAAAAGGTTACAGCGTTTATTTATCAGATATTAATCAAAAAAAAATCGATGAAATTAACGAACACCCACTAATCAACAATAAGATATTTATAGATAATGTTGACGCCAATAACCCAGACTCGGTTGAAAAATATTTTGACGCTATAAAAGAAAAAACTTCAACCATAGACGCTCTAATCAATAATGCTGGAATAGCTGGCCCTACCGGAAAAATGGAAAGCTTATCTATCTCTGATTGGAAGAACACAATAGAAGTCAATATAAACAGTCATTTTTATTTTACTAAATACGCCATTCCCTTATTAAAAGTCAATAATGGCGGCTCAATTATCAATATCTCTTCAACTGCCGGTTTGTTTGGTTTTCCACTTAGAACACCTTATGCTGCAAGTAAATGGGCTGTCATTGGAATTACCAAATCGCTCGCAATGGAGTTAGGCGAGTTTAATGTCAGGGTGAACGCCATCTGCCCAGGAGCAGTCTCAGGAGATAGGATGAAAAGAGTGATAGAGGCAAAAGCAAAATCGACAGGGATTTCAGAAGAAGAATTGCAGCAAGATTATGAGTCGATGGCATCCCTTAAAACTTTCGTGGACAAAGAGGATATTGCCAGTATGGCCTTGTTTTTAATTTCAAATGAAGCGAAAAGGATATCGGGCCAAGTTATGACCGTGGATGGAAACACTGAAAGAATGAACTAAGCATCCTTTCAGTGCTATAGATAATCAATTACAGAAATGTAAATTCAACAAAAGAATTAATGAAGGCCGGCGATATACTGCGCCAAAGCCTCAATTTCGACATTTGTCAAACTTTTCGCAACATTTCTCATCATCCCTTCATAGTCGTTCTCTCTAGCTAAATCAGCAGACCCTGTCTGTAAATTAATAGAAGACTGTCTAAAAGCGATTAGCTGTTGAGTAGTGTATTCAGCGTACTGGGCACCAACAGCAGGGAAATTAGCACTTGGTATACCTAAACCTTTAGGACCATGGCAAGCAATACATGCCATTGTTTGAGTGTCTTTTTTCCCACCCACATATATTTTACGACCCAATTCAATTGTCTCTGCATCAGCCTTAGCTGTATTTTCACTAACAGCTTGTGAAGAGAAGTAAGCAGCAAGGTCGCTCATATCCTCTTCTGAGAGTGCAGCGACAAAACCAACCATCATAGCGCTTGGTCTTGCGCCAGATTTGAAATCTTGTAACTGCTTTATTAAGTAGCCTTCGCCTTGACCTGCAATTTTAGGATAACTAGCCATCAAGCTATTGCCATCGGCTCCATGACAGCCCATACAAATTGCCGCTTTAGCCTGTCCAGCTTCAGCGCTTCCTGAGGCAAAACTAACTGAAGAAAAAGCTGCAAAAATAATAGATATTAAAATAACGGTTTTTTTCATTCTTGGTCTCCAAAAAAATCCCCGACATTATACGGCAATATTAACGAACTCGTTAACATCTATTGATTTGTTGTAATAAAAAATTTGCTATTTAAAGTTTTAGCGAAGAAAGATAGTCTGCTATAACTCTCTCGAAGCCCTCTGCCATAGGAGCCATCGCGCTCATCATTGGGTTTTCCCTCTCACCCGACTGGAATGCTTCAAGTTGCTGAACAATCCAGTCAGAACTTCTACCAGCAAGCGAAGGATAATTGTCGTCTTCTGAATGACCGTCTTTGCCATGACAGCTCCAGCAACCCAACGCTTGATACATTGCCTCGCCCTCTCCCGCACCGGTCTCTGAAAGAGCACCCAACGAGAAAGACATGGTCATTACAAAAAAGACCGCTAATACATATTTTTTCATCATCACTAGCTGCAAATTATACATAATTTATTTTGCCCAATATTGATCAGTATTATACGTCCTACTTGCCCTTCCATTTCGGTGAACGTTTTTCTGAAAAGGCAAGTGGGCCTTCTTTAGCATCTCCAGATTTGAGCATTTTTTGATAGGCTTCAATTTCACCGGAACGCATTTTTGCATAGGCTGATTCCAAGTCCAGCTGCTCTGTCTCTCTAATAACAGCTTTAATTGCCGCCAATGACAAAGGCGCAGACTGAGCGATTTCATGAGCCCATTGAATAGCCTTTTCTTGTAATACCTTTAGCTCACAACTTCTGTTAACCAAGCCATATTTTTTTGCTTCCTCGACATCCATTCGACGACCAGTCATGAGAAGCTCTATTGCTATCGCTTTTGGTAAACGACGTGGCAATCTTAATACCCCTCCGCTGTCAGGGATAATTCCCAAGGTAGCCTCGGGGACAAAAAACTCCGCAGTATTGGCTGCAATTATCAGATCGGCTGCCAACGCCAATTCAAAACCGCCACCTACCGCTAACCCATTCACTGCAGCAATGACTGGTTTATTCAAATCCCACAGCTCGGTTAGCCCAGCAAAACCGCCAGGTCCAAAATCAGCATCCACTGCCTCTCCTTGCGCTGCTGCCTTTAAGTCCCAGCCACCGCAAAAAAAACGCTCACCAGCACCAATAATAACCGCAACCCGTAATTTAGGATTATCTCTAAATGAAACAAAGGCCTCTCCCAATTCATGACTCGTCAAAGCATCAATGGCGTTAGCTTTAGGACGATCAAGAGTAATAAGGAGCACTTCATCATAGATTTCACAATTAACTGATCTTTTCATACATCTTCCTTTAATAATTACCTGTATTTATCCTGATTGTCTTAGTTTAACCAAAGCGTCAACCGCTATGGCGCCTTTTCCTCGAGGCAACACTAACAAAGGATTTATATCCAACTCAGCAACCCTATTTGAATTAATTAAATCAACCACAGACATCACCGCATCAACTAAAGCCTCCAGATCGCCAGCAGGCTTGCCGCGATAACCTTTAAGTAAAGGGTATAACTTTAGTTGGGATAAAGCATATAAAACATCTCGTCGTTCAATAGGCAGCAACAAGGGAACGCTATCTCCGACCAGCCCGACCAAAACACCGCCACTACCAATAACTAAATAATTTCCAAACGATGGGTCCGTATTGACGCCGACAATGAGCTCTGCCACGGCATCTTCTATCATATTCTCGACCAGCAAAGAAGAGCCAATATTTAGCAACTCAGTTGCTGCCAACTTGAGCGCTTCATCATCCTTTATATTGACCCTTACAGCATCCATCTCAGTTTTATGGACCATGGCATCACTTGATACCTTTATGGCGACAGGGTAGTTTAACTTTTTCGCTATCTGAAGGGCATCTTTAGTGCTCGAAACCAACCCGCCCTGAGGGATTGACAAACCATACCCAGAAAGTAATCGTTTTCCTTGATATTCATTGAGGGTTCTATAGTTTTGCTCTTTGTCGCCTGACTGACCAACAAGCTTGATAGCAGGCAGTGGAACTCTTTTGAAGGCTTTAGAGCACCTGTATGCATGATGGAGTGATTTAAGGCAAGTATCTAGACCGATCATGGGGACAATGGCATATTTTCGGCATTCTTCAATGATTCGTTTCGGCATACAATCTGCCATTGAAGCTAGTACGATGGCATTTTTCCCCGTCTCCTTCGCGGCATCACACAAAGCCAACAAAGTGTTGTCCCAGTCTTGTTGTTTCTCTTGGTCGGTTTTTGGCCAATCTAAAAGTAGCATCGTCGCTGCAAAGTCACCACTCATCATCTCTTTAAAGCAAGCCGCTGTCCGGTCTCGGTCACCCCAAACAAATGTATGGTAGTCAAGCGGATTTTCAACCTCAACATATTCATTTAGTGTCTTTTTGATGCCCTCTTTGTGGGTATTCTCAAGACTTGGAAAAGAGATATCAAGACCATCAATTAAATCAGCCATCATTCCAGCTTCTCCGCCAGAACAACTCATAGATGCAACTCTATTGTGTTCTATAGGACCCATCATACTGAACAACTTCAAGGTCTCCAAAAACTCTGGCACTGTATCCACTCTGGCTATCCCAAGACGTTCGAACAAAACATCAAAAAGCTCGTCTACCCCAGTTAGTGAGCTTGTATGACTGAGGGCAATTTTTGCCGATACAGCGGTGCGACCACTTTTAATAGCCACAATGGGAATTTTTTTCTTTAACGCCAAACGTCCAACGGCATCAAAAGCAGCAATATCCTTGATGCTTTCAATATGGAGCCCGATAGCATTTACTCTCTCATCCTCCAATACCGCCTGCATAATATCCGTGATATTTATTGATGCTTGGTTGCCCAGGGTAAACATGTAAGCTAACGGTAAACCAATAGACTGCATAGTCATATTCAGCCCAATATTGCCACTCTGAGTAATAATAGCAACACCCTTATCGAGAACCTCGCAGCCATGCAAATCGGGCCACAACGCAACTCTATCTAGGCTATTAATGAAGCCGTAACAGTTGGGGCCGATTATTGGCATATTGGCTGCTGCATCAATCAACCTTTGATTTCTCTTGCTCCCGTCATCGCCAACTTCAGCAAAACCTGAGGCATATATGACCGCGCCCGCTCCGCCCATTTCATTTAGTTCCGCAACAATATCAATAGCTGATTCTGCATTGACCGCAATAAAGGTTGCATCTGGAGGCTGAGGCAAATCTTTAATGCTCCTATAGCAGTCCAGTCCCGCTATACTCTCTCTGGTTGGATGTACTGACCATATTTGTCCGCTATAACCCATTCTAAGGGTTTCCCTGATAGCAAAATCAGCCCCTTTATGGCCAACCACAGCTATTGAGCGAGGGGAGATGAGACGCATCAAATCAGATTGACTCATAAAGAATTATTGCTCGTAAGGTCTTAGCAAAGATCTCGAGATGATGTGGCGTTGTATTTCACTCGTACCATCCCATATACGCTCAACTCTGTGGTCACGCCATATACGTTCAAGAGGCAATTCATCCATCAAACCCATCCCTCCTAATATCTGAATCGCCTCGTCTGAAACCATTGATAGCATTTCTGTTGCCTTTAGTTTCGCCATGGCAGCGTCGCTATTAGTCATTCTGCCCTGAGAGTCTTTCCAGGCGGCTCGCATAGTTAATAGCTCTGCGGCTTCAAGCTCCATTGACATATCAGCAAGCTTAAAAGAAACACCCTGAAATTTGCCTATAGTTTGGCCAAACTGTTCACGAGTTGCAGCCCATTCTGTTGCAATCTCAAGAGCTCGCTCTGCCCTCCCTAGGCACATTGCAGCGACTGACAAGCGGGTTGCTCCTAGCCATTCGTTGGCAACATCGAAACCATGGTCAACTTCCCCCAAAACTAGAGATTCGTGGACACGGCAATTATCGAAATTAAGGATACAGTTATGGTATCCACGATGTGAAACACTGTTGTATCCTGGCTCTACCGAAAACCCTGCCGTCCCCATATCTACCAGAAAACTTGTGATTTTTTTCTTTGGTCCCTTCGTCGTCTCCTCGACACCTGAAGCAGCAAATAAAATCACATAGTCAGCAATATCGGCATGACTAATGAAATGTTTTGAGCCGTTGATCACGAAATATTCACCATCACGCTCAGCGCGGCACTGCATAGATCGAATATCAGAACCGGCGTTGGGCTCAGTCATTGCCAGACAGTCGACTTTCTCACCGCGTATGGTTGGCAATAGGTATTTTTCGACCTGTTCATCTTTACATGCCATCAAGATATTGCTTGGACGAGCTACTATATACTGGAGCCCAAAATTAGCCTTGCCTAACTCCTTCTCTAGTAAACATAGAGTCAAGGTGTCTAGCCCTCCTCCCCCATATTGTTCAGGCATATTTGGAGCATAAAGTCCAAGCTCTACGGCTCTTTGTTTAATTTTTTCAATCAAATTGGAGTCAATGTTATTGTTTTTTTCTACTTCAGCTTCGTAGGGGTATAGCTCTTGCTCGACAAAACTTCGGGTCGTATCGATGATCATCTTCTGTTCGTTTGAAAGGGCAAAATCCATTAAATTTTCCTCCTATTCTTTTTTTGCTATATGCATGACCCGGCCTTGCTCCTTTGGTGATGGCAATTTTTGGTGGGACTGCCAAATTTTTCCAAGTATTTCTGCAACATCTGGAGATATTTCACTGGCCTTTGATTTATTCATATCAACATGAATTAGCATTTGCTCTGTGGTTGCCAACAAATCACCAGTCACGCCATGAAACATTTTATGAAAAAAATGAAGTCGCTTCTTGTCGAGCCCAAGAATTTGGGTAGTGTATTTCAGAGTTTCGCCTTCGGACACTTCTAAGTAGTAATTTATGTGCGTCTCAACTGTATAAAACGATTTTCCTGCGGCCCGATAATCTTCATCGATGCCAATATAACGAAACAAAGCGTCCGATGCATCACCAAATGCATAAAGATAAAATGACTCACTCATATGACCGTTATAATCAATCCAGTCTGGATGAACATCCCCCTGATAAAGCGATAAGGGCTTATCTAGGTCATCACTTGGCGAAAATAGTCTATGTTTTCTATGGCGGTATATATCGTTGTCCATAATTCTATGTCTTGATACTCTAGGCAAATACTCAATCTACTAAGGCATATATTACTTGGGAGCAAAGTTAACGCTATACGTTTTCCGTTATTTATTCTACATAATGCGAAACTCTTTGCCTCTAAAGGCAACAATTATGCAGCATAAATAATAATTTATCATTCATTAATCAAACAATGAAACTTATATAATATTACTGCCTTTTGACAATAATCAAATCCTATGAAGAATCCCTATCGTAAGGCAAAATTTCTGCTATCTTGCCCTTCATTGAGAGGTTGCCCAGATGATGAAGGCTATGAAGTTATATTCGCAGGAAGATCGAATGCTGGAAAATCTAGCGCTATAAATACCCTGACAGAACAAAATAAGTTAGCCAAGGTCAGTCGTACACCTGGACGCACCCAACACTTAGTTTTTTTTGAACTTGACGATCAAAGACGACTTGTCGATTTGCCAGGGTATGGTTACGCAAAAGTGCCAGATGCAGTGAAACAAAAATGGCACCATAACATGAATGAGTATTTCGAAAAAAGGTGCTGCCTAAAAGGCGCTATCTTAGTTATGGACTGCCGTCACCCTTTCAAGCCATTTGACGAAATGATGCTTCAATGGTGCGTCATTAACGAAATAAGTACACATATAATCCTGACAAAATCGGATAAATTAAGAAAAGGTGCTGCAAGTACAACTAGACTAAACGTTCTGAAGACCCTCAACGGACTTCCAAATGTCTCTGCGCAGCTGTTCTCAGCACTCAAAAAAGAGGGCTTAGATGAACTCCATGCCTACCTAAATACGGTATTTGAGTTTTAAGCATGAGAGTCAACATAAAGCTCTCCAGGATTCATCAAAACGACACAATTATCGTTGCAAACAATCGCCAAGTTTTAGCGATAAAGAGATCCATTTCAGAACAGCATGGCGTTACAAAATTACCAAACATATGTTCATACGCATCCTGGCTCGAAAAATTCTGGCAACAACAAAACACTGGACACAATTTGCGCCTCCTCTCGCAATCTGAACTCAGGCTGTTATTTACAAAAATTATTGAGAGCGGTCCTGTCGCCCAGCCTGATATTGTTATTGAAGAGTTAACTAAGTGCTATCGCCTCTGCAAGTCTTACTTTATTGAGATAGAGAGTCTAGCTAATTATTCTAGTACCTGCAATCTTTTTGTTGGATGGATTAGAAAGTTAGAAAAAACTAAAAAAGAGAAAAACTATATCGATTCAACTGATCTATACTCGCAAATCTATTTATCTGTAAAAAAAATAAACAAGACTAAACGCTATTTCATCTATGGCTTCAAAAAAACCACGCCAGAACAGAAAAATCTCTTTGACGCCCTAGAATGTGAAACAATTAACCCATTATCACGGAGCAATTCGCCTGAATCATTCTCATTTCCCGACTCAGAAACTGAAATACAAGCTATTGCAGAGTGGGCAAAAGAGCTCAGCGCCAATAAGCCTAACCACCAAATAGGCATAGTTGTACCCAACATAAGCGAATCTAAATTCACTGTAAATCGTATATTTGACCAAGTATTTAATTCTAGTTTACTGGAGACAAGGAATAAGCCCTACAACATCTCATTAGGCATTCCTTTATTGCAGTATCCACTTATAAAGCATCTGCTAAATATTCTAGCTCTTTCAGAACAGATAATTAAAAACAGGATTGACCATCAACTTCTTATTCATGTCATTACCTCTCCCTACATCACAGGAGCGCAAAAAGAGTCAAATAACCGATCTCTGCAAGTAAACCGAATCCTGGCAATAAAGAGAGAATCAAGTGGCTTCAAAAAAATCACTAATCTAGTTGGAAACTGTGAACAGTTTGTTGAGGTTATGGATGAAATTAAACAGTTAAAACTTCAAAAAAAATTATTGCATGAAGACTGGCTAGTTGTTTTTAATCAAATTCTTTTTATCTGGGGATTTACATCAGACAGGGAACTAACAAGCGATGAATTTCAATTACTTAAAAAATTTCAAGAAGAATCGCTAATCTTAAACAAAATCTCCGATGACCGTAATAACGCCAGCTTTGACGATGCGATAAACACTCTACAATCACATCTAGGCAGTGTAGTTTTTCAAGCCCAATCAGGGGCTGCAAATATACATATATTGGGCGCCCTTGAGGCAGAAGGCTTATCCTTTGATAGCGCCTGGATTTCAAATATGACCAGCAATTTTCTTCCAGGTAATATCAAAATACCACTTTTTATACCAACAAAGGTTTGCGTTGAGTATGGCCTTCCAAATTCTAGTTTTGAGATTATTCGTGATGACACCAATGTAACCATTGACGCTCTAAACAATTTAAGTTCCTCTTTGGTGTACAGTTACGCCAAATCGAACAACGAAAAAGAGCAATTGTCGACACCGTACTTCTCCTTCGATGAATATCAATTAAAAAAAATAGAGATCAACACTTCAAGAGAGCTAATTGCAATTGACGATTCCCAGGCTCCGTGTGTAGAAGACCAGAAAATCAAAGAAGGTGTGGCTACTCTTCAAGATCAGATGAGCTGCGCATTCAAAGGCTTTTCCAAGCGCCTGCAGATAGAAAAGTTCGAAGCTCCCCATATCGGTTTCAATAGATTAGAGCAAGGAAATTTAATTCACAATGCGCTTGAAACTTTCTACACTGAAATTAAATCAAAAGAGTCTTTACTAGAACTTTTATCAAGCGAGTTAGATGGTTTATTAGAAAGACACATTGATTCTGCTATCAACAACAAATCACCTTCAAGCTTCCAAAAATTAGAAAAAATTAGAATTAAGAAAATTCTCCATAACTACTTTAAATTAGAAAAACAAAGAGATGGGTATGAAGTAATAAAAACAGAATCAACCACAGAAGTCAGCATCAATAATCTGAGCTTTAAAATTAGACTAGACCGTATCGATAGACTACCCAACGGCAACAAATTGATCATAGATTACAAAACCGGTAAAGCCGAAATTAGTCAAATGACTGGCAAACCTATAAAGCAGGCCCAACTGCCAATTTATGCCTTAACAAATAATGTAAACGGTGTGGCTTTCGCCAAAATCAATGCAACTAGATGTGAATATTTAGCTATCACAAATGACGAATCTGCCTTACCTGTAAAGAAAGCTACTATGCCAAAATGGGAAGATCAATTGGTAGAATGGGAATCAATATTAAATTCTGCAAGCTATGACTTTCAAAATGGCGTTGCAACAGTTCTTCCTGAAAAAAATGCCTGTGAATATTGTGATTATGACTTGCTATGTCGTGTCGAGAAATTGCCTAATCACAGATAGTCTTTTTTCAAATAACTCTTCAATAATTTGCGCTTTATCGAGTTCTGAGACATCGATCTCCCTTAAGCCATCTGCAAGCTCTGAAACCATCTGGACATCAAAACCTAAAACTCTAAATACATTGAGTAACTTAGCAAAACGCTCTTCCCTCCGAAGGGCATCAGTTTGCAGATAAAAATCTAATATTTCTTTTGCAGAATGCCTTATAAAATCCTTTATAAAAAGACACCATTTTGAAGAAAGTTCTGCAAGCTTCTGATATTCTTTTGGGCATTTAAGGTGTCCACACAACGCATCGATGCTTTCCGCTTTCTGCTGATGAAGCCAAATCGCAAATTGAATTTCAGGCTTTATGTCTTCAACTATATCAAGTTCATCGATAACAGACTCTTCAATCTCCAGCATCGGAAAGACTCTTTGGTATGCCCCGCACTCACATAAAACGTTAAAAAAAATGGAGGCTTTTTCAGCTGAAAGTGCCGATGATAGCTCCCGAAAAACTCGCTCTGGTACAAGCGAGTCAACTTCCCCAGAAATCACCATTTGCCTCATTAACAGTTTCGTCTCGTTGGCAATCTTGAAAC
>CAJWTP010000024.1 GCA_913047325.1 uncultured Gammaproteobacteria bacterium | reverse complement strand
CATATTTGGCAAGGGTGCCAACTTTGAAATTCTCTATAAAGACATCGGCATTTTTTACTAAATCCTTGATGATTTGTTGACCGGCTTTATGCCGTATATCAATTGCAATAGATTGTTTATTTCGATTGGTAGAGTGAAAGTAGGCTGCCTGAGGAGGTTGAGAGGAAGTTTTTTCCTTGATAAATGGCGGTCCCCAATATCTTGTATCGTCACCCTTGTTGGGTCGCTCTATTTTAATAACCTGAGCGCCAAAATCAGCCAGCATCTGTGAAGCCCATGGGCCTGCCAAAATACGGCTTAAATCAATAACTTTTATTCCTTTAAGGGCTCCTGCCATTAGAAAAATGCTTGTATGCCAGTAATTGTTCTACCCAAGATGAGCGCGTGTATATCATGCGTTCCTTCATAAGTGTTAACTGTTTCAAGGTTCATCATATGGCGAATAATATCATATTCATCGCTGATTCCATATGCCCCGTGCATGTCTCTGGCAGTGCGGGCAATCTCTAAAGCCTTTCCGCAGGAATTGCGTTTCATCATTGAAATGAGCTCAACAGGACATTGATTACTGTCCATTAGGCGCCCCATCTGTAAGCAGCTCTGCAATCCAAGACTAATTTCAGTTAGCATATCGGCGAGCTTTTTTTGAATAAGCTGATTGCTGGCTAATGGGCGATTAAATTGTTTTCGTTCTAAGGTGTAGTTTCGTGTTGCCTGATAACAGAATTCAGCAGCGCCGAGGACCCCCCAAGCGATACCATAGCGCGCTTTATTTAAGCAACCAAATGGACCTTTAAGGCCACTTATATCGGGAAAATAGTTTTCATCTGGTACAAAAACATTATCCATTACGACTTCTCCGGTAATAGAAGTCCGTAGTGAGAATTTACCATCGATTATTGGTGCCGACAATCCATTCATGCCCTTTTCAAGAATAAAACCTCGCACTACACCATCTAGCTTTGCCCAAACAACAAACACATCTGCAATAGGAGAATTGGTTATCCACATTTTATTGCCGGTTAGACGGTAACCTCCTTCAACCTTTTCAGCTCGTGTAGACATTGAAGCGGGATCGCTACCTGAGTTTGGCTCAGTTAAGCCAAAACAACCAACCCACTCACCGCTGAGGAGTTTTGGTAGATATTTACTTTTTTGTTCTTCGCTGCCATAACTATAAATCGGATGGATTACAAGGGAAGACTGGACACTCATTGCTGAACGATAGCCACTATCAATGCGTTCAATTTCACGAGCAATAAGGCCATAGCTGACATAATTAACCTCACTACCGCCATACTTTGAAGGCAAGGTTGAACCTAAAAGGCCAAGTTGCCCCAGTTCGGTCATAATATTACGATCAAACGTTTCATTTCTATTAGCCATAAGCACTCGAGGTGCTAAATGTTCCTGGCAGTATTCGTGAGCTGTATCGCGGATAAGTTTTTCTTCACCGCTCAGCTGGCTCTCCAAAAACATACTATCTTGCCAGTTAAAATTCGTTAAAGATTGGCTCATATAATTTCTCTATATAGGTTATAACTCTGTGATTAAGGATAGATTATATTCAAATAATTTCTCTTAGAGTAATAAATGAGAGTTAAGAGTTTTCCAGATATCTCTTAACTATGAAAATTGTTGTTCATTTAGCTTTGCATATTCGCCAGAGAGTTTAAGCAATTCCTTGTGAGATCCTTGCTCAATAATTTGTCCATCTTTTAGTACAATAATTCTATCAGCATTTTGGATGGTACTTAATCTATGGGCAATAATTATTGTTGTTCTACCTTGGCGCATCTTGTTTATCGCAGATTGAACAAGTTTTTCTGTTGCAGAATCGAGTGCAGATGTTGCTTCATCTAATATTAGTAGCGGGCTATCTTTGGCTATCGCTCTTGCTATAGAGAGTCTTTGTCGCTGTCCGCCAGATAAAGTTACACCATCTTCGCCAATCTCGGTATCAAACTGATTGTCCAATTTATCAATAAACTCTAACGAATTTGAAACTTCTGCTGCATTTATGACTGATTCATTTGGCATCGAGTCGCCCTGTCCAAGCGCAATATTGTTTTTAATTGTGTCATTGAATAGCCGTACATGCTGATCAACGAATGAAATATTAGACCTAAAGGAATCTAATTCAAAATTTTCGATGTTTATCTTGTTGATAGTGATTTCGCCTTTGGTTGGTTTATAGAACCGAGCCAATAAATTGACTAATGTCGTCTTGCCACTTCCGGTGCTCCCAACTAAAGCGATAGTTTCACCACGATTGATCGATAGATTGATGTTTTCTAGTGGTGATTTTTCTTTGTTATAGGAAAAACTGACATCCCTAAATTCAATATCACCTTCTATAGTTCCAAGTAATTTATTTCCTTTATTCTCCTCAATCTCTTCATTAATTAAGCCAAAAACACTTTTTGCCGCAACAATTGCCTGTTGAAGTGGTTTGTTGATATTCACTAGATTTTTTGCGGGTTTTACCAGCATGCCCATTGCGGTGAAAAATGCTAAAAAATCTCCCGCACTCATTGTAAGATATATCGAAGATACATACACTACACAGGCAAGTGACAGGCCGATCAATATATTTACCAGAGCGGTATTTAGACCTGCTGTAATGTCGACTTTGAAGCGTTGTTGGCGAATGGTATTTATGAGCGAGAAAAATTTATTGTTTTCTGATTTTTGAGCATGATAGATTTTAATCAGATCAGCTCCTGAGATATTTTCATCCAAAAGGTGGGTCATTCGACCCATTGAATCTTGGACTTTCTTAGAACTTCTTCTCATTCTAGAGCTGGAAACTTTGACTGCTAAATAGACCAGCGGCAAAAGAACTAAGAGGATAAGGCTTAATAGATAGTTTTTGTAGAATAAATAGCCCGTTAACAGTATCACTGTTAACGAAGATTTAATCAAGTCTAGCCATATACTTGATGCAGCAGCAGAAATTTGTTCTACATCGAAAGTTAATTTAGAAAGTATTTGTCCTGTTGTATTATTGTCAAAGTAAGCCTTTGGCAACTTTAAAAGTTTTGAAAACATACTAACTCTTAAATCCATAACAACCCTATTTGAAATCCAAGAGCTAGCACTGATTGATGTCAGTGCAAACAATGAGCTGAGTGCAATGACAATAAATAAGGTCAACGAATAGAGAAGCGCTGTTTCCTCTTCTCGAATTGAAGAAAAAAGCGCATCAACTATTTGACCTGTTATCTCTGGTATGGAAGCCTCAAGGGTGGTCGCAAGGATCATCATCAAAGAAGTTAGAACAAGTTTTCCTATATGGGCCTTAATGTAAGGAAACAGTAGCTTGATAAAATCTATATAACCCATTGCAATTAGTTTAATTGGATGTGCCCATATTCTACACAAATTTATGTAAAATAACTATTTCAAACTTTTTAGTTTTAAATGACTAAATATATCTTTGTAACCGGTGGTGTGGTTTCCTCGTTAGGTAAGGGCATAGCATCGGCTTCTTTGGCTTCAATTCTTGAAACACGCGGGCTGAATGTTACCCTCCTTAAGCTTGACCCATACATTAATGTTGATCCAGGCACTATGAGCCCTTTCCAGCATGGTGAGATCTTTGTTACCAATGATGGCGCTGAAACGGATTTAGATTTAGGTCATTATGAGAGATTTGTCCGTGTACAACTCGGGAAAAAGAACAACTTTACTGCGGGAAGGGTTTATGAAAACGTTATCAGTCGAGAGCGAAAAGGGGACTATCTTGGCGCAACGGTTCAAATCATTCCGCATATAACCGATGAAATAAAAAGACTTACCATGGCTGGTGCCGAGGGAGCAGATATTGCGCTTGTCGAGATAGGTGGAACAGCCGGTGACATTGAATCTCTTCCTTTTATGGAGGCAATAAGACAGATGAGCCTCGAGTTGGGCCGTGAAAACACTTTATTTATTCACTTAACGCTATTGCCTTATATTAAAGCTGCAGGAGAACTTAAAACAAAACCGACCCAGCATTCTGTGAAAGAGCTCAGAAGCATCGGAATCCAGCCAGATGTGCTTATATGTAGATCTGAACTTCCACTTCCAGAGGCTGAAAGAAAAAAGATAGCTTTATTTACAAATGTTGCTGAAAATTCTGTCTTTACCTCTCTAGATATGGATACCATTTACAAGGTACCCCAGGCTTTGTCTGAACAGGGCTTAGATGATATTGTTGTTGATAAACTGAATCTTGTTTGTAAACCAGCCAACTTAAGTGAGTGGCATAAAGTGGTTTCATCTTTAGAGAAACCAAAGCAAAGCATTGATGTTGCGATGGTTGGTAAATATATGGACTTAACTGAGTCTTACAAGTCTTTATCAGAAGCGCTTGTTCATGCAGGTATTTATACTCAAGCAAAAGTTAATATTCATTATTTTGATTCTGAAGAGATTAAAGCCAATGGTGTAGCCTGTTTAAGTGAAATGAGTGCAATCCTTGTGCCGGGAGGTTTTGGTACAAGAGGTATTGAGGGAAAAATTGAGGCAGTTCGTTATGCGCGTGAAAACAACGTTCCTTTTCTTGGAATTTGCCTAGGTTTGCAAGTTGCGGTAATTGAATATGCGCGACACAAAGCCAATATGAGTAATGCGAATAGTACAGAGTTTGATCCAAAAACACCATATCCAGTGATCGGCCTTATTACCGAATGGCAGGACGAAAATGGCGATGTCCAGACTCGCGATTCTAAGTCGAATATGGGGGGCACCATGAGACTTGGTGGTCAAGAGTGTGAGCTTGTTAAGGGCAGTAGAGCAAACAAAATTTATGGCGCTAATACTATAACTGAGCGACATCGACATCGCTATGAAGTCAACAACCAATTGATTGGCGAGGTTGAAGAGGCTGGTTTGAAAGTTTCTGGAAGATCTCAGGATGGGTTGTTAGTTGAAATGGTAGAAATCCCTGAGCATCCATGGTTTGTTGCTTGTCAGTTTCATCCAGAATTTACATCAACACCCAGAGATGGCCATCCATTGTTTGAGGGCTTTATAAATGCAGCCAAAGAGGCGCATAACTTAATACTTTCGTAATTTTTTTTCACCTATTAGCAATTAATAAGCTATTTTTTCTTTGTGAACTTCATTAGACGCCTCTTTTTTTGAATTTGACGCGCTGAAAGTGTGTTCTTGTTACCTTTAAATGGGTTATCACCGCTTTTAAACTCAAGCCTGATAGGTGTATTTGAAAGTTTGAGGGCTTTTGTAAAGAAGTTTTTCAAGAAGCGTTCATAGCTTTTAGGTATGCTTTGTAGGTGGTTACCGTGAAGCGTAAAGGTCGGCGGAAATACATCTGATTGGTGGACATACTTAAGCCTGAGTCTTTTGCCAGAAACAGGGGGAGGTTGATGAGTATCATTCGCGCTTTCTAATATCTTATTTAGCATAGAGGTAGAAAACCTCGAACCTGCGTGATTGAAGGATTTTTGGATATATGAAAATAATTTACCCACACCTGAGCCATGGAGTGCAGAAATATAATGCACAGAAGCATAGTTAACAAATGAGAGTTTGATGTCGAGTTTTCTTTTTACTTCGCTCTTCTGATAATCGTCAAGGCCATCCCATTTATTTATCACTATTAGAAGTGCTCTCCCTTTATCTTCAATCATTCCTAACAGGGTAGCGTCTTGCTCCGTTACGCCTTCATGGGCGTCAAGAACAAGGATTACGACATGGGACTCGGCAAGCGCTTCGATAGCTTTAATGATGCTAAATTTCTCTATTTTTTCATCTACACTTCGTTTTCTTCTTATACCTGCAGTGTCTATGAGAGTGTATTTTTGATGATCACGTTCAAAAGGAATAAATATTGTATCTCTGGTCGTTCCAGGGGAGTCTATAGCGAGAACTCTTTCCTCTCCAAGTATGCGATTGATTAAAGTTGATTTGCCAACATTTGGCCTTCCAAGGACGGCTACAGCAATACCTTCAAGTTCTTGAATATCCTCCTCTATGCTTTCAGGTAGTAGAGGTATAGTAGTGTTGATTAACTCATCAATACCTTGGTTATGTTCAGCAGAGATAAGAACAGGATTACCTAAACCCAACTCGAAAAACTCAACAGCTGAAGTTTGATTTAACCCTTCCGCTTTATTACAAACTAATATGATATTTTTTTTAAGTTTTCTTAGTTGTGCCGCAATTTCAAAGTCCAGAGAAGTTAGACCATCTCTGTTGCTGACAATAAAAAAGATTACATCAGACTCATCAAGTGCACTTAGCACTTGTTCATGGATTGCAGTGTCAATTAAAGAGTCTTCATTGGTTAGGCCGCCGGTATCAATAATAGTACACCGTTTATTCTCTCCAAGATTTATCTTTGCATACTGTCGATCACGAGTCAAACCTTCGTATTCAGAGACCAGAGCTCGACGTGATTTACTTAGACGGTTAAATAATGTAGATTTTCCAACATTAGGTCGCCCAACTAACGAGATGACTGGAGAGCTCACAACAGTTCAATTTCTTAAATTAATTTAGATCGTCAAGTTTGATCTGAATTAATTGACTTAAGTTCGAGTTTTCGGTGACAGCATCTATTGCTTTATTGAAATGCCTTTGTGCTTCAGATTTGTTACCGATGTCCAGATAAATATCACCAATTAAATTATGAACTAGCCCGGCAAAACTTTCATCGGAATAGGGCTCTAGCAATGTGAGTGCTTTATCGTGTTGACCTGTCTGAAGGTAAATTGAAGCCAACCTAAGGATTGCTGAGGAGGCAATCATGCTATTTGAATGTTTAGTAAGTGGCTCAATTAAATTTAGCGCTTCGGTGTAATTTCCTTCATCAAACAAATGCTTTACCATCAACAAGGCTGCCTGGTCAGTATATGAGTTATTAGCAAAGTCTTCGGTAAGTTTGTCATATGCTCCAAGGTTGCTAGAGTCGGAGGCATAGTTAAGGTATAGAGCTCTCGCCTCTAGTGTTTGCTGGTCCTGATAGGTGGAATAGCTATTCCAACCCCAAATACCAGCCAGACCAATAACTGCGCCAGCAATTATTTGCTTGCCGTTGCTTTTCCACCAGTTTTTTATTTGCTCGACTTGCTCATCTTCTGTGTCAGTAATATTAATAAAGTTTTTCATAAATTCTCCCGAAGATGTTGAATGATACCCTCTAAAGAGATTAATTGTTGCTCACCTTGTCCTAGCAGAGGTTTTATTGTTATTTTCTTACTTTTCAACTCCTCTTCTCCTAGAATCAAAGCATAATCTGCTCCTGATTTATCAGCCTTTTTCATTTGACTTTTGAGGCTTCCTAGGGTTATATCGTTGGTAAGCACTATATCGGGAAGTGCAAGATGGACATCTCTACTGATCTTCATTGAGGCTTTTTGAGCACTTTGACCGAGAGCTACAAAATATAGGCTTAATTTTTGTTGTTGTATTTTTTCTGATTGTTCTTTTGCCAGCAGAACGAGCCGCTCTATGCCCATAGCAAAACCGGTTGCAGGGACTGGATTTCCACCCATTTTTTCTACCAAGCCGTCATACCTTCCACCGCCACAAATTGTCCCTTGCGAGCCCAGGTCATCTGAAATCCATTCAAAAACCGTGCGATTGTAATAATCCAAACCCCTGACCAGTCTTGGGTTAATAGTGTATTGGATTGCAAGATTATCGAGATATTCCTTAAACTCTAAAAAATGCTGTTCAGATTCATCGTCCAGGTAATCTATCATTTTTGGCGCTTCAGCAATTAATGTTGCCATTTCCATGTTTTTGCTGTCTAGTATTCTTAGAGGGTTGGTATTAAGTCGACGCAAGCTATCTTCGTCCAGTTGTAATTTATTATCATTGAAATAGCTCTTTAAAAGTTCTCTGTATGATGAGCGACTCCCACTAGAGCCTAATGAATTGATTTCGAGACTGACATTATTTAGCCCAATTTTTTTCCAAATTAATGCGGTCATATCAATCAACTCTGCATCAATTTTTGCATCAGAAGCTCCGAAAACTTCAACCCCTACTTGGTAAAATTGACGGTACCTTCCTTTTTGTGGTCTTTCATGCCTAAACATAGGTCCCTGGTAAAAAACTCTCTGTATTCCTTCTCGCGGAAGGTTATGTTCAATCATCATGCGAACAATTCCTGCAGTTCCTTCTGGCCTCAGTGTAATTGATTCACCACCGAGATCCTTCCAGGTATACATCTCCTTTTCGACGATATCAGTTACTTCTCCTATTGCGCGACTAAAGGTTTCGGTATTTTCGACGATAGGAGTGCGTACATTTTTGTAGCCATAAGATATCAGAACCTCATTAATGATCTTCTCTATAGCTAGCCAAAGATCTGAATCTTTTGGTAGCAAGTCATTCATTCCTCGAATTGCTTGAATTTTTTTTGACATCGTTAGGATTGCAAAATTATTTCTAGCTATTTTACCAATGATTTAAGTTTTTCTGTTCAGCCAATAAGTATGATTATATTTGAAACTTATGTATTCTTTATTCCACTAGGTACGTGACCTGTTGGAACGTATTTAGAGGCTGAATTACAGTTGTGATCTTGATCATCAAAGAAGATATCTGCTCCGAAATCTCTTAAAAAAACTCCCTTTTCTAGGCCGCCAAGAAAAAAAGCCTCGTCAATTCTAATTCCCCATTCACGCATCGTATGGATAACCCTTTTATGAGAGGGGGCAGATCTGGCGGTAACGAGCGCTGTTCTTATTGGATTGTTTTCTTCAGGAAAGGTTGATTGAATTTTCTGTAATGAGTCAAGAAATGACTTAAATGGTCCAGCTTTGAGCTCTGTTTCAGCAGAGTTCTTTTCATTCTTTTCAAATGCTTCGAGGCCATGTTCTTGAAATATTCTCTCAGATTCATCGGAGAAAATAACTGCATCACCATCAAAAGCTATTCTGAGTTGGGTGGGATGAATATTGTCTAATTTTGATTCAACAATGGATGCAGCGGCGAAACCAGAATGCAAGGCTTTTTGCACGTCATGGTAGTTACTTGAAAGGAATAGGTCTGCTTTAAATGCACCGACAAAAGAGTGCGTACTTGAACCTCTAGTAAATGCCGCTCTTGAAATATTTAGGCCGTAATGTTCTATCGAGTTAAAGATCCTAAGACCGGTATCGGCACTATTTCTTGAAAGCAAAATAACGTCGATTGGTGTCTTGTCACTACTAAGTGCGAGTAGCTTTTTAACCAGCGTGAACCCAACTCCAGGATCTAGCACAACATCTTCATTTTCTTGTTGATGTTTAGCGTAAGCCTCTATACCCTCTTTCTTAAAGATTTGATGAGATTTATCCAAGTCAAAAAGAGCCCTTGACGATATTGCGATTACGAGCTTGTGGTTTTGGTCATCTATCATAGCCATCGTGTTTTACAATTAATTTCACCATTATCATGAAGTGTATAGTGATTATAACCAATACTTGATGGTCCACAAAATTGAACTGCAGTGGAGGGACATGAGAACAATTTTATGCTATCACGGTTAAACTCGCTAGATTGATGTGTATGTCCCCAAATAACAGCTCTTACT
Organism: uncultured Gammaproteobacteria bacterium; assembly: GCA_913047325.1. Lineage (GTDB taxonomy): Bacteria > Pseudomonadota > Gammaproteobacteria > PS1 > Pseudothioglobaceae > Pseudothioglobus. The sequence continues at coordinate 14,157 of CAJWTP010000024.1, read as the reverse complement.
TTAGGAAACTGACTAATTGTGTCAAAAAAATCTTCAGGATTTTCAAGTGATAAATCATCATTCCAGCTACTTTGCATTGGTACAACTGGGTGATGCAGGCAAAGTACTATGTATTTTGCACTTGAGAGTTTTATTTCGTCTGTCAGTGTTTGAAGTTGTTGATTACTTAAACGGCCACTAACTTTTTCATTTTGTACTGAATCTATAGTTATTATTTCCCAGTCATTTAGTTGAAAATTGCACAGTAATGAGTTGCTGAATATTTTTGAAAGGTTCGACTTATTGTCGTGGTTACCAGGCAATATAGAGGCGTTATTGTTGAGAGGTTTTAATATTTCCTTAATCTGAATATATGAACTCATTGTGCCGTTATGAGACAGATCTCCGCTAACAACTAAAGCGTCATAGGATTGTTTGGAGATATGCTCAACAACAGAAGCGAGATTAGCTTGTGAGTCAACTCCCATAACTAGTTTTTCATCATCAATATGACTATCACTAATCTGAATGAATGACTTAGGCATGGACATTGATGAGGGTATTAGAAGCTAAGAAATTATCTCTAGAATGTATCCTGATCAAAATGTGCGACGTTACTTATATATGAAGCATCCATATCATCTTCGTCTATATCACGAAACTGATCTTCATAAGCCAGATCCTCAAATCTGGCGTATTGACCTATAAAGGCAAGCTTGATATTTCCAGTTGGTCCATTACGGTGTTTGGCTATCCTCAGGTCTGCCTTACCAACTTCCTCTGGATTTGTGTAAGCGTCGTCATGGTATTGTTCGTCCCTATAGATAAAGCCTATCAGGTCAGCGTCCTGCTCAATCGAGCCAGATTCGCGAAGGTCTGCCATCTGGGGCATACGGCCTTTTGCGGTTTTTGTGCGTGATTCAACGCCTCGATTCAGTTGTGAGATTGCAATAACTGGCACGTTAATTTCTTTCGCAAGAGCCTTGAGTGAGCGTGATATCTCAGAAATCTCTTGAACCCTATTTTCAGCTTTACCATGAACCGTCATGAGTTGAAGATAATCCACCATTACAAGGCCAAGGTCAGGGTATTGACGTTTAAGTCGACGACATTTAGCACGAACTTCTGTAGGTGTTATAGAGGGTGTTTCATCTAGCAGTATGGTATTCTCTTCAAAAGCACGCACGGCATGATTAAAGCTATTCCAATCAACTTCGGTCATATCTCCATCCCGTAACTTGCTTGCATCAATCCGGCCAAAAGAGGAGATCATCCTAAGTACCAATTGCTCTGTAGGCATTTCCAGACTAAAAACAGCAACCGGTGTTGAGTTGTGGATTGCAACATGCTCAACGATATTCATTGAGAGCGCTGTTTTTCCCATACTAGGACGGCCTGCTATAATGACAAGGTCTCCATTTTGTAGGCCAGATGTTAGTTTATCTAATTGGGAAAAGCCTGTCTCAGCTCCTTTGAGTCCTTTCTTTTCTTGCATTTCATGAACACTATTGACGACATCCTTAATAATGTCTTTTATGTTTGTGATGTCCTGCTTGTTTCGAGTAACTTGCTCAGCAATTTCAAATATTTTTCTCTCCGAAAGATCCAATAACTCATTGACTTCCATGTTTTTTGGTCGAAACGCGGTATCAGCAATCTCTCTACCGATAGTGATTAGTTGCCTATATACGGAGAGTTCTCTGACATGTTTAGCGTAGGCCTCGATGTTACTAACGCTGGGCGTGTTTTCTGCAATCTGCGCAAGGTAGACAAAGCCCCCGATGGATTCTTCGCTGTGAGTTTTTATGACTTGCTCTTTTACAGTTAGAATATCTGCAGGCTTATCATGTTCAAGAAGGGTTACGATTGCATCATAAATAATTCTGTGAGAAGCTTGATAGAAGTCATTAGTATTGAGGATAACTACAACCCTGTCCCAAGCCTGATTATGTAGAAGAAGGCCGCCAAGTACAGACTGTTCAGAATCAACTGAATGGGGTGGTAATTTTGTTTTTTCAATATCCATTTATTTGCGAGAAAAAATAAAAAAGCCCTCGAATAAGGGCCTTTTATTTTAACTCACTTTGAGAATATGTTTGACTTATTCTTCTTTAGTCGAAGCCTCGACAAGAACTTTTACTGGCACAACAATGTCGGTATGAAGAGCTACAGTAACTTCATACTCCCCTGTATAGTGAATAGCTTCAGGCATATTAATGTCGCGCTTTTCAACTTCGAAGCCTTGGTCATGAAGACTCTTAACTATATCGACCGGACCAACAGAACCAAATAACTTTCCTTCTTCTCCAGCATTAGCGGCAATATTGCAAGTAATATCAGTCATTTCTGATTCTTTAGCTTGAGCATTTGCCAAAGCTGCCACCTCTTTTTTCTCGAGTTCTGCTTTAATTAGCTCAAACTCAGCCAGATTTTCTTTGGTTGCAGGTTTAGCTTTGCCTTGAGGGATTAGATAGTTTCTGGCATAGCCGGATTTGACATTTGCGATATCCCCTAAGTCGCCTAGCTTGTGATTTTTTTCTAATAAGATTACTTGCATAATAACTCCTATTTTTTGTGTTTGTCAGTGTAAGGAATTAAAGCTAAATATCTTGCCCTTTTTATAGCTGTTGTTAACTGACGCTGAAATTTAGCACTCGTGCCAGTAATTCTGGAGGGTGTTATTTTGCCACTGTCATCAATATTTTTTAATAGGATATCTATATCTTTGTAATCTATTTCCTTAACGCCAGCTACTGTGAAACGACAAAATCTATTAATAGGAATTTGAAATTTGCGTCTCTTTTTTACTTGTTTAGCCATAACAGTCTCCTATTCCTTTTCATTGTTGGCCACCATAATTGATGGTTCAGTAATAGCTTCAGATTTAGAAATCACTAAGTTTCTAAGGACGGCATCATTAAATCGGAAGTTATAGTTAAGCTTGTCCAGGGTTTCTTGGTCACATTCTATATTCATCATCAAATAATGAGCTTTATAGATTTTCTTAATTGGGTAGGCTAGGTGTTTACGACCCCAATCCTCTTCGCGGTGAACACTACCACCAGCTGCTGCGATGATTTCTTTGTATTTTTCTATCATTGTCGATACCTGAGAACTTTGGTCAGGATGAACAATGAGAGTTACTTCGTAATGTCTCATTAACATCTCCTTATGGATTATAAAAGCTTGCCAACTAATGCTGATCAAGCAAGGAAGTGCGTATTTTATACTAATTAATGTTTTTTCACAATCGATTTAAGACCCTGCCAAATGAATTATGAAAAAAATTTAATGGTTTTGTTTTTGTTACAATAGATTGACATGAAAATTTATATATTTTGAACTTAATCGGTTTATGAAAAAATGGCTAATAATATTAACTTTGCTGGGTTTAATTGCCTTTTTTTCCTATCTAGCTTATTTAAATCAATATGTAAAAAAAAGTTTTTCTGATAACCAATTTGCAAACAAACAAGTTAATCAAATTGAATATCAGCTAGAGGGTTACCCTATAGAGTTAATTAACATGCTTTTGTTGGTTGAAGACCAGTCTTTTTATGAGCACTGGGGGATTGATTTCAAGGAAATTAGCAGAGTTGTTTATGGTTATATTTTTGAGGGTAAACCAATCAGAGGTGCTAGCACTATTACCCAACAATTGGTAAAGAACACGCTTTTGACTAGAGAAAAAACATTTACAAGGAAAATTGAAGAGGCATTGATGGCAATTCTATTAGAACAGGCATATGATAAGAATTTTATTCTTGAGCGTTATATGAATACGGTATATTTAGCACAACAAGGTTCCATGGCGTTTTATGGCTTTGCTAGTGCCAGTAAGTTTTACTTTGACAAAGAGGTTGAAAATCTAAGTTTGAAGGAGATGGCTACACTTGTAGCTTTATTGAAAGGGCCCTCTTATTACAATCCTGTTAGATATCCTGAGCGCTTAAATAAGCGTGCAGAGATGATTTTGCTAATGAATAGAAAATACAAGAAGATTGTAGAATGAATATACTTGCAATAGATACATGCACTGAGGTTGCATCTATAACTTTATCGATTTTTGGTAAAAAAACTAGCCGAGTTATTCTAGATATGGCTAAAAGTTCAGGTCAAATTTTAATGCTCTGCGATGAAGTATTTAGTGAGACTGGTGTAGAACTTAATGAGGTTGATGTAATAGTATATACAAAGGGTCCTGGCGCCTTTACTGGTGTGAGGATGTGTGTTGGCGTGGTTCAGGGTTTGTCTCTTGCTAGTGGTATTCCTACGATGGGTTTTTCAACTCTAGAGTTGCTTGGCTTTAAAGCTGCAAGTCGTCTCAATAGCCAAAAAATAGCTGCCGCAATTGATGCCCGTATGGGGGAGGTTTACTGGGCAATTTACGAACACGGCTTGCTTTGCAATGAACGTATTTGTGGGCCAGATAATGTCGACAAACTTAGTGAAGATTACATTGGGGTTGGTAGCGGCTGGGGATCTTACAAAGAATCTCTTGCAGAGCGGAGCAATATTAAGCAAATTGAATCAGACTTTTATCCTGAATCTGTTGACCTGATTGAGTTGTTTTTGTTGGCAACCGAGAATGGACAGGTGGCTACATTTGAGTTGCCCCAGCCAACTTATTTACGAAACAACGTGGCACAAAAGTCATTAAAATAAGACCTTTTGTTTCAGTATACTCATCCGATGTGGAAATGGATTCAGAAACTCGCTTCACCTAAGGTTTTCTTCGAAACTACCAACAAGTTGATTCCTTGGTTTTTATGGCCCTTTATTGGACTTATTTTATTAGGTCTTTATTGGGGTTTGGTAGTTGCCCCAGCTGACTATCAACAAGGTGAAAGCTTTAGAATTATGTATATACATGTGCCTAGTGCATGGATGTCAATGCTTGTCTATTTTATTATGGCAGTTGTGGGTGGTATTGGCTTGATATGGCAAATCAAGATGGCGCAAGTTGTCGCTAAAGTCTCAGCGCCAATTGGAGCATCCTTTACATTGATTGCTCTAGCAACAGGTGCTATCTGGGGTAAACCTATGTGGGGTGCTTGGTGGGTTTGGGACGCAAGATTAACTTCAGAGCTTATTTTGTTGTTTTTGTATCTTGCTTATATATCGCTCAATAATGCTTTTGATGACCCTAAAACAGCTTCCAAGGCTAGCTCTATTCTAGCCATAGTTGGCTTAGTTAATTTACCTATTATTCACTACTCAGTAAAATGGTGGAATACACTTCACCAAGGGTCGATACTGGAAGATATATCAAAACCATCGGTTCACCCTGATATGCTTTGGCCACTCCTTATTATGGTTTTTGCTTTTCAGTTTTTATATGGGCTATTGCTGTTGCTTAATGCAAGAGATGAGATCTTGGTGCGAGAACAGAATTCGCGCTGGGTTCGTGAACTAGTAACTGGAGAATAGTCATGACTCTGGCTGAAACTTTATCTTACTTACCCTACGGCAAATATGCATTCTATATCTGGCTTTCATACGGCGTAACCTTCTTGGTGATTGCGGAACTTTTTGTACGAGCTTCACGAAACCATAAAAAGGTCCACTTTGATTTAAAAAACAAATACGCAAGAGAGGATGACTAAACGACAAAATCGTATGGTCTTAGTTGCACTTCTTGTACTGGGTGTATCCTTGACAGGCTACTTCGGAATTAAAGCTTTTAATGATAATTTACTTTATTTTTTCACACCTACTGATATAACAGAAAGCAAAGCTCCGATAGGAAAAAGTTTCAGGCTTGGTGGCCTTGTTGTGACTGGTAGTGTTATACGTGAAAACATGAATGTAACATTTTCATTGTCAGACAACAATAAAACTATAAAGGTAAGTTATGAAGGTATTTTGCCTGACCTATTTAGAGAAGGACAAGGCATTGTTGCGACTGGATCGCTTGATGGAGACCTTTTCTTGGCCACTACTGTTCTGGCTAAGCACGATGAAAACTACATGCCGCCAGAAGTTGCGGAAGCTTTACTTAACTCCTCTGCAGGGGAATGAAAAAAATTCTTCCCCTTACTTTGTTTATTGTTTTGGCAGGATTTCTATATCTCAGCCTTGATTCTAACCCACACAAACTTCCTTCGCCACTGGTTGGAAAAGCCTTCCCCGCTGTCAGTGGAAATGAATTATTTTCAGGAGAGACTATAAAGCTGAACGATCTATTCATTAATGAGGAATTCTCATTGGTTAATGTTTGGGCATCTTGGTGTGTCACCTGCCGGGCAGAACACACTGTCATCATGAAGATTGCAAAAATTGAAAACCTCCAGATGATAGGCATCAACTATAAGGACGTGAATGCGGATGCAAAAAAATATCTAGAAATGTTGGGCAACCCTTTTGATGTGATTGTATTTGATCCGGAAGGAAAGATAGGGCTAGAGTTGGGTGTCTATGCAACACCAGAAACTTTCTTAGTGGACAGGGAGGGTTTAATTGTATATAAACACATAGGTGAAATTAATGACCAGGTTTGGAAAGAAAATTTTATCCCTTTGATAAATAAGGATAATTAAATCAACAACACCTTATTGATTCAATAAAAAGTTTTCATATAATTGCTGAAAGTCGCTTGACAGCAGGGTTTAATAATGGATAATCATTGTTAGGCGAGGAAGATATTTATTTTATTTTGTATAAACTTAGGAGATAATAATTATGAACAAATCAGATTTAGTTGAAGCGATTGCGAATGGCTCTGGATTATCCAAAGCAGATGCTGGTCGTGCATTATCAGCTACAACAGACGCTATCACAAGCGCACTATCAAGTGGCGATTCAGTCGCCATTACAGGTTTCGGTAGTTTTTTGGTTAGAGATCGTGCAGCACGTACTGGACGCAACCCTCAAACGGGTGAGACAATCCAAATTTCTGCCTCAAAAGTGGCAGCGTTTAGAGCGGGAAAATCACTGAAAGATTCTGTTAACTAAAGAGATTTTTTTCAGTATAATACGCCCGGTTCTGAAAAGAATCGGGCATTTTTTTTTGGGGCGCTTAGCTCAGTTGGGAGAGCATCGCCCTTACAAGGCGAGGGTCACAAGTTCAAGTCTTGTAGCGCCCACCAAAATTTGGAGCGGTAGTTCAGTTGGTTAGAACGCCTGCCTGTCACGCAGGAGGTCGCGGGTTCGACCCCCGTCCGCTCCGCCATTACAAAGAAGCCTCGTATTTTATGACCAAATCAATAGCATAGGATATGCGGGGTTTTCTATTAATTACAAGTTTTACATCTAAATTAATTCTAAATAAATTAGCCTAACTGGAATGACCATCATGCTCATTAAGAACTATAATTACTATATTAATTATTAATAAAAATTGATGAAAACTTTACTGCATGTTGGCTGTGGCTTTTTAAATAAATCCCACTTAAAAGGATTTAATAACGATAATTGGAAAGAAATTAGGTTCGACATTGATAAGCGTGTCCATCCAGATATAGTGGGCTCGTTAACAGACATGAAGTCAGTTGAAACTGCGAGTGTTGATGCTCTTTACTCGGCTTACAACATTGATCACATATATCCACACCAGGTTCCAATCGCTCTAAGTGAATTCCATAGGGTGCTGAAAGAAGACGGCATGGTTGTTATTAAATGCCCTGACTTACAAAGTGTTTGCGAAGCAGTAGCTCAAGATAAGTTGTTGGAACCTCTTTATGATTCACCTGCAGGCCCTATATCTCCTATAGATATTATGTTTGGAAACAGAAAAGTTATAGCAGAAGGGAATGAATATATGGATAAAAAGGGTGGATTCACCTATTCCGTATTAGATAGTGCATTCTGGGAAGCAGGATTTAAGGCTAGATACGGCGGAAGAAGTCAAAAGGGCTGGGAATTAACTCTAGTTGCATTTAAGCAAGAAAAATCTGAAGAGGAAATAGAAAAAATAGCAAGTCCATTCTTTCTATCTTAGTGTGTATTGCGGATGTCCACTCCGCCAGTTTATAATGTTTTATATCTGTCAGATATTTAATTCCTTTGCACCCTAAATAAAACATTGCTATATGTATAATAGAGCGCTTTTAATAAGGATTGGTTGTAAATAGAAATCCTCACTGATATTTAAGGTTGAAATTATGTTAAGCAAAATAAGAAACAAGTCAAAAGGTTGGATAGCATATCTAATTATTGGCCTTATCACTATCCCTTTTGCATTCTTTGGCATTCAGCAATATATCGGCAACTCTTCTAATTCTATTATTGCCTCGGTAGATGGCGAAGAGATCCTTTTGACAACTTATTATAAGAGATTGAATCTTGAACAAAGAAACCTGCAACAGCAATTTGGCTCAAATTATTCCTCAGAAGTTGATGCATCTCTCAGGCAAATGCTGATCGACGGAATGATTCAGGAAAAATTACTAGAGAATTATGCCGACTCTATAGAATTAGTTACCCTAGATGAAGAAGTTAGAGCTCTTATTCAATCGAATGAACTTTTTCAAGTGGAAGGAGTATTTTCTGAAGAACGCTACAATCAATTACTAAGACTCAACAACCATACCCCTCTTAGCTATGAGATTGCTCAAGCAGGATTAATGAAGCAAGATCAGCTTAAAAGAAATTTAGTCCATTCTGCTTTCCTCACCTCTCAGCAAATTAAAAAACTTAAAGCTTTAGCGGGCCAACAACGCTACGCTTCATTCATAGTTCTGAATACTGAAAAATATAAAGATCAAATGTCTGTTACTCAAGATCAAGTTACAGAATATTTTGATACTAATCAGTCAAGCTTCGTTGAGCCGCCAAAAATAAAGGTTAAATATGTTGAATTGTCACTAGATGATATCGAAGAGCAGGAAGAGTCGGATAAAGAGACCCTGAGAAACCTTTATGATGAAGACAAAGAATTATTTACAAATCCTGAGCAAAGAAGCGCCCAACACATTTTGGTTGATGCCAAAGAGCTTGCAGAGAGTTTATTAGAAGAGATTCAGCAGGGTGCTGATTTTTCTGAATTGGCTAGAATCCACTCAATAGATACTTCTACAAAAGACAGTGGCGGGAATCTGGGTTATTTTGAAAGAGATATCATGGTTCCAGAATTCGATAAAGCGGTCTTCGAGATGAGTATTGGTGAACTTAGCGAAGTTGTTGAAACTGATTATGGTTATCACATCATAAGACTAACTGAAATTCAACCAGAAAATATTAAATCTTTTGAAGAATCTAGAGAGCAGTTGGCTTCATTGCACCAGAAAAAAGCGGCACAACTGAAACTCTACAGTTTACAAGAAGAGCTTGGTAATTTGGCTTATGAAGACCCTCTTGATTTAGTTGCTGAGCAGTTAGATTTGGAGCTTGAGACTTCTGAGTATTTCTCTAGAACTAGTAAAGAGTATGAAGATAAATTTGTTGTAGCAGCATATAGCGACTTAGTCCTTAATGAGGGGGAAAATTCTGATGTTATTGAATTAGGTCAGGATAGATTTGTAGTTTTGAATCTTGCCGACCAAATACCTGAACGTCAAAAAACACTAGACGAGGTTAAGATTCAGATAACTGACATCCTAAAAACAATAGGGGCCAAAAAATTGATCGATGATTTAGCCACTAAAATTTCAGCATCTCTTTCTAATGGTGAAAATAGCAAGACAGAAGCTTTGATAGCTGAGAATGAACTTGAATGGAGCGAACCCAATTGGATTTCAAGGAATTCTGAGTTGCCACTTAACATGACTTCAATGATATTCAAGATGACTAAACCTAGCCCTGGAGAAAGTGCTTATAGTTCAAACAGTCTTAATGACAATATCACAATAGTAATTGGCTTGAAAGATGTAAGAGTTTCCGAAGAGATTGTTGATGAGAGTATTGCTGATGGCTATTTAAATGAAGAACTCAACGAGCTCTTTATTAATCTGATTAAGGAATTGAAGGATTCTGCGGAAATAAAAGTCTATTCCGAGCTTCTTTAAATTGACTATTCGATATCTTGCCAGCTAATAAAAATTAGGTTTTGCGTTTGCGAGTATGCTTTTGAATGAAGCGATTTGCCTGGTTCTTTACGACTCTTAATATAAGCTACGGCCTTATCAGATTGCTCTCTATCTCGAAAATGCATAAGCATAAAGTATTTCTGCTTCCTCTCATCATCGGTGTCTAAAATTGTATCGCTTTAGCGTAGGCCAATTGAACTGTGAGCTTCCACTAAGTCAAGTTCATGCATGTGAGCTGAATAGTCAGCCAGTGATTGTTTGAATTCTTCTATAGTGTGCTTTGGTTTAAGATCGAAACAAGTACGCATGTGAAACATTATATTAACTTAACTCTTAATTATAAGTCAGGCCCTTTTTCGTAAAAGTTATAGCCTGCATCAACATAAGTTACTTCCCCTGTTACCCCAGAGGCTAAGTCTGAACACAAAAAGGCTGCAGCGTTACCAACTTCCTCGATAGAAACATTGCGTTTAAGAGCAGAGCTTTTCGCAGCATGGTCTAAAAGTTTTCCGAACCCTTTTATTCCGCTTGCTGCAAGTGTTTTAATAGCACCCGCAGAAATGGCATTAACTCGAATACCTTTATCATCACCAAGCGAAGCTGCCATATATCTGACATTGGCCTCAAGTGAAGCTTTAGCTATACCCATGACATTGTAATTAGGTATTGCGCGGAGTGCCCCTAAATAACTAAGAGTTAAAAGGGCGCCATTATTATTAAGCATCGGTAGTGCACATTTTGCTAATGCAGTAAAGCTATAAGAGCTTATTTCATGGGCCTTAAGAAACCCTTCACGTGTAGTCACTTCAACATAGTTACCGTCAAGTTCTGCACGTTCAGCAAAGGCAACAGAATGGACAAGAATATCAAATGAATCCCACGACTTTTTCAAGATGTCAAAGGTCTGTTTGATTTGCTTGTCTTCGGAGACGTCACAAGGGATAACAATCGAAGAACCGCATATTTCTGCACAATTATCAACACGCTTCTTAAGTTTTTCAGTTTGATAGGTAAGCGCAATTTCACAGCCCTGTTTTGACATCGCTTCTGCAATTCCCCAAGCAATCGAGCGATTAGAAGCTACCCCAACAATTAAAGCTCTTTTGCCCGTTAAAAAACCCATAAAACCTCCACTACATTTATAATACAGATAACAGTAAATTATAAACGCATTGAATAAATAGATGCCAGCTAGTTGACCTGTTGTTAGTATTAATATTTTTTTGATTTAATATCAATATAGGTTATTTTATTGAATATCATTTGAGATTATTATGAGACATAGAGCCTACTACTATTTGTGTTTACTGCTGGTCGTTCTAGATCAATTAACAAAACAGACGGTAGTGTCTATATTTGACTTAGGTGAATCAGTCATTGTCAATCCATATCTGAGCTTGACTTATGTGCAAAATTATGGAGCAGGGTTCAGTATTTTGGCATCCGGAACTGCAATCCAAAAAGGGTTTTTGCTAGCCGTCTCCATAACAGCTTCTTGTTTAATTATTTTTTGGATATATAAAACCTTGGCGATATATAGGCAAAGACTCTTTGGACAATTTTTTCTACTATCAGGAGCTTTGGGCAATTTGTTGGACCGTGTACAGTATGGCTATGTTATAGATTTTATAGATTCCCATTATGGCCAATACCACTGGCCTGTATTCAATTTAGCTGATAGCTTTATATTTATTGGTGTTGCCTTGATTCTTTTTGAGAGACGTTTGCCATCCACATGAACCAATCAAGTAGTGGCTACTCAAATAACCCAGATAAATGGTAGAATGGAATTTTCAGTAACAACCATCCTTAGAAAATGAACAAGGTCATATTCCTATTATCAATTCTTGTAAGTTCGATTGTTTGTGCTGACCTAGTTAAATTATCTGATGAAGGGAAAAAACTTAATATCGATGATTCAGAATGGTCGTGCGTTTTGGATGAAGATTCATCTCTAGTCTGGGAAGTTAAGAAAGATAAAGAAGGGATACAATATATGATGAATACTCATACCTGGTTTGATGGAGAGACTGGTGAAGAGAGCGGCAAATATAGCCGAAACTGTTTTTGGAATAAGGACTGCAACACTAAATCGTATATCTCAGCAATTAACAAGCAACAGTTCTGTTCCTTTAATGATTGGCGCTTACCGACTCGGAATGAACTGGAGACGCTTTTAAACTATTATGGTGAGAGTGATATATTGATTGACTTAAGATTTTTCCCTAACACACAAAATACTACATATTGGACTTCTGTTTCGCTAGAAAATAATCCGTCCTTGGCTTACGAAGTACCATTCTTTTTTGGAGGCTCTATAGTAAGAGACAAGTCCATTGATACACATATACGCCTTGTAAGAAGTGCAGACTAGACCAATAGACAATGCACTCTATGAATCATATTCGGATGATATTCCCGATTTTTTAAAAAAGATTTATGCTGCAAGATCATTAACAGAGTCACAGCTTTCAACGTCACTTCCGGGCTTACTTAAACCAAGCTTTGATCAACTGAACATTGCTCTTGAACTCCTCGAGAAGTCGATATTGGAAGATCAACGCATACTCATTATTGGTGATTTTGATGCTGATGGCGCAACAGCTAGTGCTGTTGCAATAAAAGCACTCAGATTAATGGGCGCTAAATATGTTGACTTTTTGGTCCCAAATAGATTTAAGCATGGATATGGATTAAGCCCTGAAATTATTAACGAAGCCAATGCTGAAAAAGAACCAAATCTGATTATTACAGTTGATAATGGCATTTCAAGTAATGAGGGCACTTCATTAGCTAGATCGCTTGGTATAGATGTAATAATTACAGATCACCATTTACCTCCTAAAGAGCTCCCCAATGCAAACGCAATCATTAACCCAAACCTTCGTGGATGTGATTTTCCATCTAAAAATCTGGCAGGCGTTGGTGTTTGTTTTTATCTATTCTCGTCACTTAAAACTTATCTTAATGGGTTAGGTTATTTTGAAGAACAAAAAATCAAAGCGCCGGACCTTAGAGAGCTTCTTGATCTGGTTGCTCTTGGTACGGTAGCAGATGTGGTCAAGTTAGATCAGAATAATCGGATTCTAGTCAGTGAAGGTCTTAAGAGAATTCGGCAAAAGCGCTGTTCAAAAGGCATTCTAGCGATACTTGAACTTACAAAACGTCCCATTGAATCACTCCAGGCTTCAGATTTAGGATTCACGGTAGCGCCAAGAATAAATGCAGCAGGACGCCTGAGTGATATATCACAGGGTATACGTTGTTTATTGTCTGAAGATATTAATGACGCTAGAAGGTATGCCTTAAATCTTGAAGAGTTTAATATTAAAAGGCGAGAAGAGCAGACTCGTATGCAAGACGAAGCATTAGCCATTGTTGAGAGTCAGTCTATTGATGAAAGTCAATTCGCAATCGTTTTATTTGATGACTCATGGCATGAAGGCGTTGTTGGTATTGTTGCTGGTAAACTAAAAGAGAGTTATCAGTGCCCATGCGCTGTCTTTGCAAAATCCGACAGTGTTTTGAAGGGCTCTATCCGTTCAATACCTGACGTACACATTAAAGATTTGCTTGACCTAATTGATCGAGATAATCCAAATCTTATTGAAAAGTTTGGTGGGCACGCGATGGCGGCAGGCTTAAGCATTGTTCCGAGTAACTTTGATAAATTCAAAGAGGCTTTTTCTGAAGCTATAACTAAGCGCCTTAAAGGCAATAAACCAGAAATTGAATTGTTGACAGATGGAAAGCTTGATGCCTTTGAAATAACCTTAAAGAATGCAGAACTACTTCGCCAAGCTTCTCCTTGGGGGCAGGGCTTTGAAGAGCCAATTTTTTATGGTGACTTTGAAATACTTGAACAAAAAATTGTTGGTGAGAAGCACCTTAAGTGTACTTTAAAGTTGCTTGATAATAGCTCTATCTTTGAGGGCATTGCCTTTTTTCAAGGAAAGCTTGAAACTAAACAAGTAAGAGTTGCCTATAAGTTAAACGTTAATTCTTTTCGAGGAAATGAATCCTTGCAGCTCATGATTGAGTCAATAGTTATTCAGTAACTAAAACTTACAAGCTTTTTGTTGAGCTTTTGGAAGAGAGCTGCAATAAATATTCTCAGCATTTAGACTTCCGTTCTCGTGTGCTTTTTTCAACAAATATTTATGAAAATTTACCCAATAAAACTTCATTCCCAGGGAGAGGTTTTGACGGCATA
>CAJWTP010000023.1 GCA_913047325.1 uncultured Gammaproteobacteria bacterium | reverse complement strand
TCGGTACTCATCTTTACCAACTCAACCTTAAGTTCAGGGTTATAGAATTGAAGTTGCGACTTAACAAAGTCTGCCTGCCAAAGAGCTAAAGGACTTTTACGTGTGGCGATTCTTAGTATTTTATCCATAAGCTAAATTCAGATTTTAATGCCATTGCCATTTTATCGAGTCTTTGTTCATAATATCAATTAATAAGATAATAAATATCCAAATATAAAAACAAAATCGCTACATTTTATTAACTGATATATCAGTATTTATAATATTTTCAACAATTTAACCTCGATATAGTGGAATAATGTGCTCTGTAATAATGATTTGCTTTAATTTATAACAAATATAAACAAAATGAACTCTGAAACTAACAATTTATGGGGTGGTCGCTTTAATGAAGCGACTGACGCTTTTGTAAAAATTTTTAGCGCCTCAGTTTCTTTCGATAAAATTCTCGCTTTTTATGACATCGAGGGCTCGCTAGCGCATGCAACTATGCTCGAAGAGGTTGGCGTTATAACAAGTAAGGAATTAAATCAAATATCCGACGGATTAGAAAAAATAAAAAATGAAATAACAAATAATAAATTCGATTGGTCTATCGATTTGGAAGATGTCCATATGAATATCGAATCTCGACTAACCAAAATTATTGGTGAAGCAGGTAAAAAGCTCCACACGGGACGTTCTCGAAACGACCAAATAGCCACAGATATTCGACTCTATCTTCGTGACCAAGTTAATACGATTACTGAGCAGATTGAGCGATTACTTTTCGCGCTACTTGAACTTGCAGAACAAGAAAAAGCAACAATAATGCCAGGCTTTACTCATCTTCAAACTGCACAACCAGTGAGCTTTGGTCATCACTTATTGGCATACTTTGAAATGTTTAAGCGTGACCATGAGCGATTGCAAGATGGATATAAACGAATAAATGTAATGCCTTTAGGAAGCGCTGCTCTTGCGGGAACCAGCCACCCTATTAATCGTCAACGGACCGCTGAAATATTAGGCTTTGATGGTATATCCACAAATTCAATCGATGCAGTTAGTGACCGTGACTTTGCCATTGAATTCGCATCCAACGCTAGCCTTATTATGATGCATCTTTCTCGATTTTCTGAAGAGCTTATTCTTTGGTCGAGTGCACAGTTTGATTTTATTTCTCTGCCAGATAGTTTTTGTACTGGCTCATCAATCATGCCACAAAAGAAAAATCCTGACGTTCCAGAACTGGTTCGTGGAAAAACTGGCAGGGTAAATGGAAACCTTGTTTCCTTATTAACTCTAATGAAGGGGCAGCCTTTGGCTTACAACAAAGACAACCAAGAAGACAAAGAGCCATTGTTTGATAGCGTTGAAACCGTAAAAAATTGTCTTCGTGTTTTTGCTGATATGGTCCCGACTATCAAAGCGAAAAGGGATAATATGTATAACTCAGCCCTTAAAGGCTACAGTACAGCAACTGATTTAGCTGACTATCTTGTCAAAAAAGGTGCAACATTCAGGGATGCCCACGAAATCGTCGGAAAAGCTGTTTCATATAGCATCAATAATAACAAGGACCTGAGTGAATTAAGCTTGGAAGAGCTAAAAAACTTTAATTCATCCATTGAAAAAGATGTTTTTGATCTCATTTCGTTAGAGGGTTCGATAAATGCAAGAAACCATTTAGGCGGAACCTCTCCGAAACAAGTTTCACTAGCTATAAAGACTCACCGCAAATTGTTTAAGAAATAATGCGCATTGTTTTCGCTGGTACACCAAAATTTGCTGTCGAATCACTTTCTGTTTTACATAGCGCAGACCATGAAATAGTTGCCGTTTATTGTCAACCAGATCGACCCAAAGGTAGAGGTAAAATTTTGGGTTCCTGTGCGGTTAAGCAATACGCAGAAGATAACAATTTATTGGTTATTCAGCCAGAAAATTTTAATGACAATCAAAATCAGCTTGCTATGCTTGAACCAGATATTATGGTGGTGGTTGCTTATGGTCAAATATTGCCCGAATCAGTATTAACAATTCCCAAGTATGGATGTCTCAATATTCATGCCTCCTTATTGCCTCGTTGGCGCGGTGCAGCGCCTATCGAAAGAGCTATTCTTGAAGGAGATAGTGTAACAGGTATTGCGATTATTCAAATGAGTAAGGATTTAGATACAGGCGATATCTTACTTGAAAAGAAATACAAAATATCACCAACTGATACAGCACAAATGCTTCACGATAAATTAGCTGGTATTGGCGCCCATGCTCTTATAGAAGTGCTAGATAATATTCATACAATTGAACCAAAACCTCAAAACAAAGAGGGGATTACCTACGCGCAAAAACTCACTAAAAATGAGGCATGGATTGACTGGAGCAAAAGTGCAGTGGAGATTAATCAAAAGATACGAGCATTTAACTCATACCCTGTCGCTCAAACAAATGCTACAAGTGATAAATTTACAAACAAGGTTTTAAGAATTTTATCTGCTAAAGTTGTCAATGAAATAACAAGCAAGTCTCCAGGGCATGTAACTACCCGTACTAAAGACAAGTGCCAAATTGCAACTGGAAATGGATTACTTCAACTTGAAAGGGTTCAGTTAGCAGGAAAAAGAGCTATAGATATAAAAGATTTTGCAAATGCCTATCGTCTCAATAAACTTGAATAATTTATTGATGCTAAATGTATTTGTTTAGAGAGCTACCCATAAAACCCAACTGACGCCATGCCTCGTAAGCGATAATTGCGACAGAATTTGACAAATTTAAACTGCGCGAACCTTCCTGCATAGGCAAAGTTATTCCTGGATATTTATCTAAAATTTCACTAGATAGACCTCGAGTTTCTGGACCAAATAAAAAAGAGTCATTTTTTTGATATTCAACTTCAGAATAGTTTTTATCTACTTTTGAGCTAACTGCAAAAATTCTTTTAGGTTTTGCTATATTTAAATATTCTTGAAAATTTTCATATTCAAATACTTGTGCTAATTCTTTATAGTCAAGTCCCGCCCTTCGAAGTTTTTTATCGTCCATCTCAAATCCGAAAGGTTTAATTAAATGTAGGCCTATACCCATATTGGCGGATAGTCGGATTATGCTTCCTGTGTTGCTTGGTATCTCAGGCTGAAATAATACTAAATTTAACATAATAATATTTATTAATGCACTTGAAATGATTTAATCATCCCATAGATAGTAAGTAATTAAATAATAATAACTAATATAAACTCTATGAATATTGATAAATTAACAACTCAATTTCAACAAGATTTAGCATCAGCGCAATCTCTTGCTAACTCTCATAATCATAGTGTAATCGAGTCACTACATGTCTTAAGTTGTATGCTTCAGGATAATTCAAGTACTGTTAGCAATCTACTTGCTGCATGCAAGGTCGACAATGCCAAGCTGAAAAATGAGGTGGATAATAAAATTAACCAACTACCAGCACTCGATAAACCGACTGGAGATATAAATATATCTCAAAATCTGTTGAGATTACTTAATCAAACAGACAAATTAGCCCAAGACAAAGGTGACAGTTACCTTTCTACAGAGCTATTTTTGTTGGCAATAATCAAAAGCAATGATCAAGTGGCAATAATATTAAAAGATTTTGGTGTTAATGAAAAAAATTTACATTCAGAAATTGATAACCTTAGAGGAAACGAAAAAGTGAATGATCAAAATGCAGAAACTCAAAGAGAGTCACTCAAGAAATATACATTAGACCTTACGGAACAAGCAAAAAAAGGAAAACTAGACCCTGTAATTGGTCGTGATGGTGAAATTCGACGCGCAGTTCAAGTATTGCAACGCCGTACAAAAAACAACCCGGTACTTATTGGTGAGCCAGGTGTAGGCAAGACTGCAATCATTGAAGGATTAGCTCAACGTATTATTAATGGCGAGGTTCCAGAAGGACTTAAAGGTAAACGTGTCCTTGCTTTGGATATGGCTGCTCTTGTCGCTGGCGCTAAATATCGTGGTGAATTTGAAGAGCGTTTAAAGGCAGTACTCAAGGAACTTGAATCTGAACAAGGTCAGGTTATCTTATTTATTGACGAACTCCATATTGTTGTTGGGGCAGGAAAAACCGAAGGTGCCATGGATGCTGGAAATATGCTCAAACCGGCATTAGCACGCGGTGAACTTCATTGTATAGGTGCAACCACTCTTAATGAGTATCGTCAATTTATCGAGAAAGATTCAGCACTCGAGAGACGCTTTCAGAAGGTTCTCGTTGATGAACCAAATGAGGAAGATACAATAGCAATACTTAGAGGCCTTAAAGAGCGCTATGAGGTACACCATGGTGTTGAAATAACCGACCCAGCGATTATAGCTGCAACAAAATTATCGCAACGCTATATTAGTGATAGAAAATTGCCTGATAAGGCGATAGATTTAATGGATGAGGCAGGAGCTCAAATAAGAATGGAAATTGACTCAAAGCCTGAATCGATGGACAAGCTTGATCGTAAATTAGTACAACTTAAAATTGAAAGAATGGCTTTAATAAAAGAAAAAGATAAGGCATCTAGGAAAAGGCTTGACGAATTAGAGTCAAACATAAAAATATTCGAAAAAGAATATAGCGATCTTGACGAAGTATGGTGTAGAGAAAAACTAAAAGTCCAGGGTTCTCAAAATCTAAAAGAAGAACTGGAGAAAGCAAAGAACAATCTTGAAATAGCGCAAAGAAACAACGATTTAGCAAAAATGAGTGAACTTCAATATGGAATTATTCCTGAATTAGAAGATAAAATTTCTCAAACTGATAATAGTGAAAATTACCATATGAAGCTACTTCGAAATACGGTAACAGAAAAAGAAATCGCTGAAATTGTAGCGCGTTGGACAGGCATTCCTGTTGACAAAATGATGACCGGTGAAAAAGAAAAATTATTAAAAATGGAAGACATATTACATCAACGAATAATTGGTCAAGAAAAAGCAGTTAAGATTATTTCAGATGCCGTACGTAGAGCTCGCGCAGGCCTTTCAGAGCCTGGAAGGCCTGATGGTTCATTTTTATTTATGGGGCCAACCGGTGTCGGCAAAACTGAATTAACAAAGGCACTTGCAGACTTTCTTTTCGATACCGATCAGGCAATTATTCGAGTTGATATGAGTGAATATATGGAAAAGCACTCTGTTGCCAGAATGATTGGAGCTCCTCCAGGCTATGTTGGCTACGAACAAGGTGGAGCATTAACCGAGGCTGTTAGGCGTAAACCTTACTCAATAATTTTGCTAGATGAAATTGAAAAAGCACACCCAGACGTATTTAATATACTTCTTCAAGTGCTTGATGATGGTCGTCTAACTGATGGTCAAGGAAGAACAGTAGACTTTAACAATACGGTTATAGTAATGACTTCAAATTTGGGCTCGAGCATTATTCAGGAAAATCCAGGAAAAGATATGAAAAATGAGCTAACTGGGCAATTAAACAAGCACTTTAAACCTGAATTTATTAATCGAATTGATGAAATTGTTATTTTTAATAATCTCAATAAATCACAGATTAAAGGAATTGCCAATCTTGAGATAGAGCAACTTCGGTCCAAATTATCTGAAATTGGATTGTCAATAAAAATAAACGATGACATTATTAATCAGATTGTCGAAAATGGATATGATCCAATCTATGGTGCGAGACCAATCAAAAGAACCATATTGAAATTACTTGAGAATCCACTTTCTCAAAAAATTCTTTCTGGCGAGTTCGAGTCTGGAGACACTATATTGGTTGAGTCAAAAAACGATAAAGTAAGCTTTAGTTCTGAAAAATATAATTAGTTTGTAATTACCTGATTATTTCATCGCATTGCAAAACCGGCAAGTTGATATAATAGCTGCGTTATGCAAGAATACAAAAAAATTATTGAGAATGGCCTGTGGAAGAATAACCAGGCATTGGTGGCTTTGCTGGGCTTGTGTCCGCTTTTAGCCGTAACCAATAATGTAGTTAATGCTATAAGTTTAGGGCTAGCAACAACTTTCGTTCTTGTAGCTTCCAATTTAAGTGTTTCATTATTTCGCAATCACATCAGAAAAGAAGTAAGGATTCCAATATTTGTTTTGTTGATTGCATCCTTCGTAACATTGGTTGACCTCATCATGCAGTCATTCTTTTATGACATGTATTTAATACTTGGCATTTTTGTCCCTCTAATTGTTACAAATTGCGCCATTCTGGCGAGAGTAGAAGCCTTTGCTTCAAAAAACACCTGGGATAAATCAGTTATTGACGGACTGATGATGGGCGTTGGATTTACACTGGTTCTGGTTCTACTTGGAGCAATGAGAGAGCTTATTGGTAACGGAACACTTTTTGATCAAGCTGACTTAATTTTTGGCGAACTTGGCTTAAACTTAAAAGTAATTCTAATTGACCAATACAAAGGCACCCTCATTGCGCTGTTGCCACCAGGCGCTTTTATTGGCCTCGGATTAATTGTCGCACTAAAAAATTTAATCGACTCTAGAAAAACTTCTGCTCAAACCTTGATTGCCCCTCAAACTTCTACAAAAACTCAACCAATATAACGACCTTCATGGTTAGGAGAAAAACGATTAATGATTTTCTTAGTGAAGATCTGATTGATATCGCACAGCTATTGACCTTGGTACTTGGTCAAAATAAAGAGCAACTTTATACTTACTCAAATTACGAGCTTACCAATAATGAACTGAAAAGGCTTGATGAACTTATCCAGCAAAGACAGCAAGGAAAGCCTTTTGCTTATTTAAGTGGGTCACAAGGTTTTTATCATCTAGACTTCAAAGTGTCCCCCGCTACCTTGATTCCAAGACCTGAAACTGAACTTTTAATCGATATTGCAGTTGAATTGTTTGACTCTAACCAAAAAATTCATGTTCTGGATTTAGGAACGGGAAGTGGCATCATAGCAATTACTCTTGCTGATAAATGTCCTTCATGGCAACTAAGTGCAACCGATAAATCTAATGATGCCTTAAAAATTGCAAAGCTAAATGCTACTAGAAAAATTGACTTTTATTGTGGCAACTGGTTTGAAGCATTACCCAACAAGAAATTTGATCTAATTATTAGTAATCCACCATACATAGCTAAAAATGACCCTCACCTAGAGGACCTTAAGCATGAGCCAATAGAGGCACTTATATCAGGAAAAGACGGTTTAGACGACATAAGAGAAATCATTAAAAAGGCGCCTCAAAATCTAAATCCTGGGGGATATATACTCCTTGAACATGGTTACAATCAAAAAATAGAAATTACTAAATTACTGAAAAACTCATTCACTAATATAAAAACCTATAAAGACTACAACAGTGTCGACCGCGCAATACTTGCACAGTATAGGTAATTTATGATGATTCACTCAACTAATGGCGATAAATGGCAATTTTGGATTGTTTAATACAATCTTTGGATTAATGCTTTTAATAATATCAAATAGGTTTTTGCCGTCCTTCGACTCTATCCTGCAATGATTTCCAAAAATAAGTCGCTGTGATAACTGGTTTCCTGAAACTTTGAAGTTTGATCGGTTTTATCGTTGTAAGCGGAATCATACCTGGAATTTGATCACCATCTGTTACAAGTTCTGCAAGCCATCGCCCCATTAAAGTGGCCATACCAACACCTCGACCATTATAACCAAGCCCACTATATACTCCTGGCGCCATTTCGTGAATGTGTGGTAATCTACTCATTGTCAGCGCGATTTTGCCACTCCAGTAAAATTCAAACTGCGGCTCTGTTATCTGAGGAAACAAACTTTGTATGCGTTTGACGATATGCGAGAAATCTCTAATCGATTTTCCCTCATAAATATTGCCACTTCCACCAAGTATTAGTCTTCCTTCGTGATCGAGACGAAAATAGTTCAACAGGCGTTTGGTATCAGAAGCAACATGGCCATACGGCAAAATACTCTGCCGTAGTTTGTTATTCAATGGCTGAGTCGCAACCTGGAAGCTGTGCAGGGGGATAATGCTTCGATTGAGACCAGGCCAGAGCCCAGGATTACTGTTCAGATCGGAATAGCCATTGGTGCAAATTAAAATACGATTGGCATTAATACTAGCTTTCCGAGTGCAGGCCTGCCAACGGTCTTGTAACGGTTTAATCTTGTTGACTAGAGCATTAGAGTAGATTTTAACACCTTGTCTAATCGCCGCTTTTGCCAAGCCACGGGCATAACTCAAAGGCTGCAGACTACCACCACGCTTATCCAGTAAAGCAATGAAATAACTACTAGTACCGAGGTATTCTGCTGTTGTTTCTTTATCCAACAACTCAACTGGAGCACCGAGTTTGGATAGTAGTTCTACACGACTACGAATTACACCGCAGCTGGTATTTGAAAATGCAGGCTGAATAAAACCGTTTCGGTTCGCTTTACAATCTATCTGATACTTTTTTATCAAGTCAAATACAAGATCGGCCGAACGATTGGTTGCATTAATGACCGCATTTCCTTTTTCGTCACCCAGCAGCTTCCGAACCTCTTCTGGATAGAGCTTGAGTCCTGGAATAACCTGGCCGCCGTTGCGTCCCGAAGCGCCGTATCCGGGCTCGACTGCATCAACTACGACCACATCTTGTTCCAATTCACTCAAATGCAGAGCTGCAGACAATCCGGTAAAGCCAGCACCTATAATCAATATATCACAGTCCAAATCATCTTCAAACGAATCTATTTCTAACTGAGTTGAGGTAGCTTGCCACAGCGACTTGAACTCATCACCGACACTCATTGCAGTTTGATGGCTAATCATTGACTAATTTAATTTGCGAGAGAATTACTCCTGAAATTACTATTATAGCCCCAATAGTTTGCTGCCAGCTCCAACTCTCACCAAGCAAAAAAAGGAAAAGCATCACATAAAATGGCAGGGCATTTAAATGAAATGAGGCTATACCAATTCCAAGCCCGCTTACCCCCCTTATCCAGAAAATTTGCGATATTGCGAATCCAAGCCAAGAATAGATAAGCACTAGACCAAAATGTCTTATTGTAATTTCAGGATATGGTCCAACTAATTGAAACAAAAAATTACAAATAACATATAAAACAAGTGTAAATACTGCCATTCCAAAAGTTGTTATGGTTGTTTGTCCAAGAGAGGTCATTTCTGGAAGATTTTTTACCGTTGCACGTGAGCCCCAAGCAAATATTGCTGCAGGTATAAACACAAGCAATGCCCCTAAACGAAGGCCAAAACTAGCACCTTCAAAAGTTGCTCCTGTTGCCAAAAAGCCACCAAATAAAACTAAAATAATTCCTATCAAAAACCATCGAGTAATTCTCCGACCATCTAAGATGACCTCTAAAGTCACTGCTGCCAATGGCATTGTAGCTGCAGCAATCGCAGCAATTACAGGAGTCGTCAATGATTGTACAAAAAGCAACAAAAAAGAGCCAATCCCAAACCCTATTCCACCAATCCAGAATCCTTTAATCCAATTTGCGGTTCTTAAAACGCTACTTCCTTCAAGAGCAATCCAAATAAAAAATAATAAGACAAATGCAAATACATTTCTAACAGTTATAACAGTCACAACATCCCAATCATCCAACAAATATTCTGCTGCAGGAAATCCTAATGCAAAAATACTAACAGCGGCAACAAGGATAGCGTTCGATTTAATGATTTCAGAACCCTCTCGTTTTGAGACCTTTGAATGATATTTTTTCCAAAGCATTATTTTTTTAGAAGTTTTTCTTAAACATATAACAGGCGCAGTATTACAGTGACAAAGTATTTATTAATTATTTTTTTGAAAAATTATTTGCTCGATTATTGAGATCTTAACTACTCTAAGAGATCCCTTAATGAATAAGATGGTTAGTTGGGATAAAAAATATAGAATATGTACCGACATTATATGACTTGATTTGATGATTGTCATGGATATATCCGAAGATGTATAATCTAACTTATCAAGATAAAGGCTTTTAGAGCGCTGCCTTGAAAAAATGAATGTAAGTGATTAAACATCACTGATTTTTAAGTCGACGCAAAATATAGAGGTTGTTATGCTTGAAAAGAAACAAATTGGAAAATCCACTCTAAGCATCTGGGCTGGAGAACAAGAATACGAATTATATGAGCGCTCAACCCAAGTACCGGTTGTTCACAGCGTTTCATTTGCCTACAAAGATATAGACACTTGGCACAAGGTCGCCCTGGGAGAGACTGATGGTCACATCTATTCTCGCAACACTAATCCAACAGTACGCGCCTTTGAAGACAAGGTAAAAGAATTGGAGGGAGCGCAATCCGCCACTAGTTTTGCCTCTGGAATGGCAGCGATTAGCAACACCCTGGCAACCTTTTTGATGCCAGGTGATCGCATTGTTTCTATCAAAGATAGCTATGGCGGAACAAACGTCATCTTTAACGAGTTCTTACCACCACTAAACATCGATGTTTGTCTCTGTGAAACAGGTGATTATGAACAAATAGAAAGCGAAATTAATAAAGGTTGCACGGTTTTGTATTTGGAAACCCCGACCAATCCAACCATTAAAATTACTGACATTAAACGCTTAAGTTCTGTTGCCAAAAAAGTAGGGGCTATAGTTGTAGTTGATAATACCTTTGCAACCCCCATTAATCAAAACCCACTTGAGCTTGGTGCTGATATTGTTTTGCATTCTGCCTCTAAGTATTTAGGTGGACATGCTGATGCATTAGGTGGCGTGATATGTGGCAACGAAGAATTAGTGAAAAAAGTTTACCATTATCGTGAAATTAATGGTGCTGCCTTGGCACCTATGGATGCTTATAGTCTGTTAAGGGGTATGAAAACGCTAAAACTTCGTGTAGAGCATCAGAACGAAAGCGCAATGATTATTGCTAGATATCTACAGAACCACCCTCTGATTGAGCAGGTCAACTATCCTGGACTTGAGTCTCATCCTGGACATGAGATTGCTAAAAAACAAATGAATAGCGGATATGGTGGCATGTTAAGTTTTGCAGCAAAAGGCGGCCTAGAAGCTATAAAAATATTTTTACCCAGACTCAAATACGCCCATATGGCCGCTAACTTGGGTTGTGTGGAAACTGTTGTTGGCCCTCCGTTAACTACCAGTCATGTAGAATGTTCAGCTGAAGAGAGGTCTGCTGCAGGGATTCCAGATGGGTTAGTCAGGTACTCAACTGGCATTGAAGATGTTGAAGATTTGATTGCTGACTTGGAGCAAGCTTTAGCAGCTATCTCTTAGAAAATTATTAAAGTGAGTGAAGAATGAAAGAAGAAAGGAGGAGGTTTAGCAAACAAGATTTTCTCGATAGACAGACAAAGGTTCGTCAATCCATGACAGAGTCAGATATTGACCTATTGATTGTCTATGACCCAGCAAATATGTGCTGGTTAACAGGTTACGATGGATGGTCATTCTACGTTCATCAGTGCGTAGTGATTGGCACTGATGATTTACTTTTTTGGTATGGCAGAGGCATTGATGCAAAAGGCGCAGAACTTACAACAGACCTTGACCTGGAAAATATTGTCTCATATCCAGATGAATATGTGATGAGCTCTGAGTGTCATCCTATGGAATTTCTTGCAACTATCCTCAAAAATAAAGCATTAAACAAAAAAAGAATTGGCCTAGAAAAAGATAACTACTACTTTTCAGCTCGGGCGGCTGAATCTTTGTATAGTAAACTTCCTGAGGCAATTTTTAGTGACCAAACTGGCCTTGTTAACTGGCAAAGAGCAGTTAAATCGGATACTGAAATCACCTACATGAGACGTGCAGGAATGGTTATAGAGGGTGTCTATGAAAGAGTGATTAAAGTTGTAAAGCCTGGAATGAGAAAAAATGACTTGGTGGCTGAAATTATGCATGCGGGCGCACAAGGTAGTCATGGTCATTATGGAGATTACACTTCATTTGTACCTCTTATTGGTGTCGGCGATGAAGCTGCTGCCTGTCATATGACTTGGAATGATAAAAAATTAGATAACAATGAAGGTATGTTTTTAGAGCTGGCAGGTGCTTACGCAAGGTATCACTGTCCCTGCTCAAGGACATTATTCTTAGGCAACCCTCCTCAACAGTATCTTGATATTGAAAAGGTTATTGCCGAATGTATTGAGAATGCGATTGAGATGTTTAAACCTGGTAACACATGTGCTGAAATATCCGATAACTTTACAGCAACACTAAAAAAATATGGCTATGAAAAAAATAACCGCTGTGGCTACCCTATTGGTCTTAGTTACCCGCCTGATTGGGGCGAGCGTACAATGAGTCTTCGAGGAAATGATTACACGGCTTTAGAGGAGAATATGACTTTTCATTTTATGCCGGCAATCTGGTTTGATGACTGGGGTTTTGAAATGACTGAAAGTATTCGGGTTGGTCAGAATGGCGGTGAATGCTTATCCAATGTCCCTAGGCAGTTACTAGTTAAATAAATTTATTATGAAAGATAATCCAGTTAACAGCACTATCAATTTTGCTAAAGATGGAATTCAGCATGGTTTTCTAAAGGTTCCTTATTCAAGCAACAAATCTGCCTGGGGCTCGGTAATGATTCCAATTACCCAATTGAAGAACGGCAATGGGCCCACAGCGTTACTAACTGGAGCCAATCACGGCGATGAATACGAAGGCCCGATCGCCTTATTTAATTTAACTTCTAGAGATAATATCGATGACATCCAGGGAAGAATTATTGTTATTCCTGCGATGAACTATCCAGCTTTTTTATCTGGCGATAGAGTCTCACCTATAGATAAAGTCAACCTAAATCGAATCTTTCCCGGCAGGCCCGATGGCACGGTAACGGAAATTATTGCAGATTATTTTTCTCGAACCTTGGTACCTATGGCTGATTATGTATTAGACATTCACTCTGGAGGCAAAACCCTAGACTGCCTTCCATTTGCAGCATCGCACGTTTTGAATGATAAAAAACAAGAGCGAGCCTGTGAACTGGCCGCTAAAGCCTTTGGCGCACCATACCTACTTAAAATGTTAGAGCTAGATTCCGGTGGTATGTATGACTCTCAAGTTGAGTCTATGGGGAAAATATTTGTCACCACTGAACTTGGAGGTGGTGGTACAGCATCACCAGAAACAATTGAGATTGCAAAACAAGGAGTTATTAATTTTCTTATTCATGCAAAAATATTGACTGGAGTCATTAAGCCATTCTTATCACCTACAGTATCACTTAGCATGCCAGATGAGAGGTCATTTATTTGTTGTGAACATAAAGGTCTAGTTGAGCCTTTTTTTGAACTGAGCGATGTTGTTAAAGAGGGTGATCTACTTGCAAAAGTTCACAATATTGATAGAACTGCCACAATACCAGAGAATTATTATGCAAAAAGAAACGGCATGGTAATTATTAAACATTACCCATCAATTATCAATATAGGTGATAACCTTGTTGTTATTGCGAAAATTGAATAATCTATTGAGATTTACTTGACTAGATCAGATTTACGAATCAAGCTTTCTGGAACTACCTCTGTATCCTTAATTGTTTTAAGGACAACATAACTAATGTGACGTCTTAAACCTATATCTGCCTTTAAAACTCTCCTTAAAAAGGCTTGATAATCTGCAACATCTTGAACAAGAATTTTTAATATATAATCCGAACTACCACCAACAAACCAGCACGAAAGAACTTCATCAAACTCTATGATGGCATTTTCAAAGCGTGCAAATTCGCCTTCTTTATGACTCTCTAACTCAACTTCAGTTATAACTAGATGGAAGTTTTTAAGAAACCTTGAAGAAAGCTTAGTTCCATAGCTTTCTATGACTCCCGCTTCTTCAAGCCTTTGTAATCTATCCCAGGTAGGGGTAAGCGACAAATTTAACCTTTCGGCTAAGGATGTTTTGGTTATTCTTCCCTCTTTTTGAAGGATGGCAAGAATTTGAATATCTCTTTCATCTAATCTATACATAAAAGTATTATCTCAGGAAATTAATGAGAAATACCCAGATTTTTCAGAAAAATCTTATAGCTACATGAATAATTTTGTTAAAAAAATGCTATTTTATTCTTTTTCCAATATGAAAGATATTTCCTCAAATGTTGCTTGATTAGAGGTAAAAACTGGTTTGCCAATCTCTTTTTCAATAGCTGGAATAACTTCTGTAGATCTCATCGCTGTACATGAGATAAAGAGTGCATCAGCCTCATCATCAATTGCTGCCTTTGCTGCTGCAATAATATCACTAGAAGAAATCATAGCAACATCTCTATCATCACTCATGTCCATATACATGGAAGAAGCAATCTCAAGACCATTTCTTTGCAAGTAGTCTACTAGTAATGCTGATACTTCAGCATTGTATGGTGTCAATATACTAACCTTTTTTACACCTTCTCTCCTGAAGTTACTTGCAACTGCCTGAGAGGTAGTTAATACTTTTGCAGTTGGCTTGCTTTTTTTAATAGCTAACTCTATAGCTTCATCTCCTAAAATTGAAGAGGAGGATGTGCAGTTAAATACAACCAAATCTAGATCGTAATTTGGAAGTATTTCAGATGAAACTTCAGTTAAATCACCTTCAATTGCAGCCAAAGACTCTGGTGTCATTGGGTTAGCAAAGTGAATCCTATTAAAGTAAAAATCATAATTAGGCTTATGAGTATTGAATAACCTGACAAAGTCTCGTTCAAATGTAAAGTCAGTGTTAAGAACAATTAAGCCAACTGAAGGTTTAACAACATTATCCAAACTTCCTGATATAGAAAATTTTTTAGGTTCGAACTTCATAATTACTAACTATTTAGTGCTGAATAGATTTAGAAAATAAGTGTATCACAACTACGCCCGAAATAATAAGACCCATACCAAGTATAGAGGCAAGATCTGGTATTTCCTTATATACAAATGCACCAATAATAGCCACCAAAACAATGCCTAGTCCCGACCAAACAGCATATACCACCCCTAAAGGTAACTCCCTTAAAGCAAGCGTCATTAGCCAGAATGAAACAACATAGAAAATTATAAGAAAGGTAGTAGGTACGAGTTTTGAAAACTCTTCTGTAGCCTTAAGAAGGCTTGTACCAGCTACCTCAGCTACAATTGCCAATGCCAAATAAAAATAAACCATATCGATCTATATAGGCCGTATGAAAAGCTAAAGTATAACCTCTCAAAGAAATCTTTACTAAAAGAAATAATTGAAGTTGGTCTATAAGCCGGGTTCTGTTTGACCGAAGTCATGATAGTCATTCATCTACGATCCTTGTCACCAAGAATCTCTAGCACTCTACCCGAAGACAGCGCGAGTCACGCCAAAGCCTTCCTATTTGAGCTTGCTCCAAGTGGGGTTTACCTTGCCACATTTATTACTAAATGTGCGGTGCGCTCTTACCACACCATTTCACCCTTACCTATCAGATAGGCGGTATTTTTTCTGCTGCACTTTCCGTCGCATCACTGCGCCTAGCAGTTAACTAGCACTTTACTCTGTGGAGCCCGGACTTTCCTCCCAATACAATAGCATTCGGCGACTATCCGACCAACTTCACGATGAAATTATACGCTAGGATTGAATATTTTTAAGATTCGCACTTATGTTCTGATTGTTTACTTTTATAAAGTTATACTGTCAAAAACTTTATGAATATTTTGACCGTCGGTGCCAACAGCTACAGTGACAGGCATATCTTCAACTTCCAATTCATAAATCGCTTCCATTCCCATTTCTTCAAAAGCAACAATTTTTGCTTTTTTTATAGATTTGGAAATCAAATATGCAGCACCACCAACTGCAATCAAATAGCTTGCTTTATGTTTTTTTATGCTTTCTATAGCAGAATCACCACGCTCTGCCTTGCCAATCATGCCTAAAATACCTGTATTTTCTAGCATCATATCGGTAAATTTGTCCATCCGAGTTGCTGTTGTAGGTCCGGCTGGCCCTATAACTTCATCACCCACCGCATCAACTGGCCCAACATAGTAAATAAATTTATTATCAAAGTTAACACCCTCAGGCAAGCCTTCGCCACTTTCAATGAGCGTTTTTAATCTTTTATGAGCGGCATCACGTCCGGTAATCAAGGTTCCGGTTAGCAATAAAGTGTCACCAATATTCCAGTTCTGCATTTGTTCACGAGTTAGATTGTTTAGGTCAACTCTTTTATATTGCGAGACATCCATTTCTATATCTGGATATATATCAAAATCAATGGCTGGCATTTCAGCCGTTCCTGAACCGTCAAGAGTGAAGTGGACATGTCTCGTTGAAGCACAATTTGGAATCATTGCCACGGGTTGAGACGCTGCATGAGTCGGATAGTCTTTAATCTTGACATCAAGAACTGTCGTCAAACCACCCAAACCTTGCGCACCAATACCGAGATCGTTAATTTTTTTGTAAAGATTAATTCTGAGCATTTCAATTTCAGTTTTATGGCTTTTTTCCTGTACTTCATTAATGTCAATTGGCTCCATTAAGGAGAATTTTGCCATCAACATTGCCTTTTCTGCAGTGCCTCCAACACCAATTCCAATAATTCCGGGAGGACACCACCCTGCTCCCATTTTGGGAATATTTTTGAGCACCCATTCTGTCAAATCGTCATCTGGGTTAAGGACACTAAATTTGGCTTTGTTTTCAGAGCCGCAACCCTTTGCAGCAACAATAATGTCTAGGATAGAACCTGACACAACACTGGTATGAATAACAGCCGGTGTATTGTCTTTCGTGTTTTTTCTGGTAAATATGGGATCACTTACAATAGATGCTCTTAAAGGGTTGTCGCTATAGTTATAGGCTCTTCTGACTCCTTCATTTACCATTTCCTCTAGAGAAAGTTCTGCTGCCCACCGGACATCCATGCCTACCTTAAGAAAAACGTTTACAATCCCTGTGTCCTGGCAAAGCGGCCGCTTTCCTAAGGCGCACATTTTAGAATTGATTAAAATTTGTGCTATAGCATTTTTAGCACCCATATTGGTTTCTTTTTCATATGCTACAACTAGTGCCTCTATAAAGTCTGGCGTGTGATAATATGAAATATATTGAAGTGCAGAGAATATACTCTCAATAAAGTGTTCTTGTTTTATTTTCATATTTATTTAGGTATTGGTATTGTCTATTGAAACCAAGCAGGTTATATTATATCTCTCTATTCATTTTATACATAGCTAGGAAACTCTAATGTTAAATTTTTTCAAAGGACAAAATCTTTCAGTTGACTTGGGAACAGCGAACACACTTGTTTTTATGAACGGCAGTGTGGTCTTAAACGAACCTTCTGTAGTTGCACTTCGGCATGACAAAGGGGTGGCTGAATCAAGTGTCATTGCGGTAGGTCAAGAAGCTAAGGATATGCTCGGTAGAACACCTGGTAGTATTGATGCGATTAGACCCATGAGAGATGGTGTTATAGCTGACTTTAAGGTTACTGAAAAGATGCTTCAATACTTCATCAAAAAAGTGCTTAAGTCTGGCTTTTTCTCACCAAGTCCAAAGGTTCTAATTTGTGTTCCTTGTGGGGCTACCCAAGTTGAAAGGCGTGCCATTAAAGAGAGTGCTGTAGGAGCTGGAGCAAGAGATGTATATCTTATGGAGGAACCGATGGCAGCAGCGCTTGGAGCTGGTTTGGAGGTCAGCAAAGCTTCTGGAGTAATGGTATTGGATATTGGCGGTGGTACAACAGAGATTGCAATTTTGTCATTGAATGGTATCGTTTATTCTGACTCATTGAGAGTAGGTGGCGATGTTTTTGACCATACTATCGTTAACTATGTTCGAAGGGTCCACGGAATAATTATTGGTGAGGCTACAGCGGAACAAATAAAAGAGGAGGTCGGCTGTGCTTTTGAGTCAAAGATAGTTAAAAAAATTGAATTCAGAGGTCGTGATGTAGCTAAAGGTTTGCCAGTTAGCTTTGAAATCAGTAACGCAGAGATTCTTGATGCGTTAAATGAACCCCTTGCAATGATTATTAATTGCTTGAGAATAGCACTAGAACAAACCCCACCTGAGTTATCTTCTGATATTGCACAAAATGGGCTAGTTCTTACTGGTGGTGGCGCCCTCTTAGATGGGTTAGATAAGCGCATCAATAATGAAACCAATCTCCCGGTAAGTATTGCCGATGATCCGTTGACTTGCGTTGCACGAGGTGGTGGAATAGCGCTAGAAATGATTAGCCAGCATAATATGGGATTTCTTGCCTCAGAATAAATTTAATTAAGTCGAACTATCAATAATGCGACTTTTAAAATTACTCTTACCTCTTTTGATTGCAATGGCACTTATTGTATTAGATGCCAGATTCTCCTATCTAAACAGCTTTAGAAGCTCCCTATCAACTTTATTTACTCCTATCTACTTTGTCGTTGATTTGCCGAGTCATATTGTTGAATGGGTAAGCGACAAAGGATCGGAAAAAGCCAAACTTATCAGTGAAAATGAACAATTAAGAAATGAAATGATTGAGTTGAAGGTTAAGCTTCAAACATACAACAATCTAGTCTTAGAAAACCAAAAAATCAATCTTATGCTAAATTCAAGCTACGCTCTTCCGAACTATAAAGCAAAACTAGCACAAATTAAATCAATATCCCAGACTCGGCTAAAAAAACAAATAGTAATCAACAAAGGCAGCAATGATGGTATTCGGAAATTACAAGTAGCGCTAAGTTCTGATGGAGTTGTAGGACAGGTTGTGCAAACCAATCCTTTTTACTCCACTGTTCGTCTTGTAAATGATCCGACACTCCATGTGCCTGTGAAAAGCCTTAAAAATGGCTATAGAGGCATTACAAAAGGCGTCGCTACAAGCAAGGGTGGGATGATTGTCGAGTTCCTTCCAATTGACTCTAGCGTCAACATAGGAGACATCTTTGTCACAAGCGGAATTGGATCAATGTATCCTTCCGGATATCCTGTCGGCAGGGTCGTAGAATTTGAAAAATATGCCAATACCGAATTTCTATCAATAAAACTTGAACCTATCGTAGATATGAATCAAGTGGAATATATGCTAATTATTTCAAAAAAGTAAATGACAGAAAAAAACGACAACCTTTTATTACTAAAGATTTCCTTAATTGCCTTAATTGTGAGTGCAATATCTCTTCCACAATTTGTGGAAATCATCTCACCATTCTGGATTTTGATTTTCTATATCTACTGGCTTATATATTCAGAAAATAAGGCGGCCTATATTATTGCTTTACTGCTAGGTTTAATATTAGATCTATCTCAAGGAGATATATTGGGACAGAATGCGCTCGCATTGATATTGGGTAGTGCTGTTATTCTTAGAGTGAAGAAATCATTCTATGTTTCGAATATCACGACACAGCAAATCTATGTTTTCATAGCTTCTTTTGTTTATTTGGTCGCATTATTGATAATCCAAATCGCTATGTCGGGCATTAATTTTGACTGGCTTATATTGTTTGCTCCACTTACCAGCTTCATCATTTGGCCGTTTGTTCGTTTTTTGCTAGCAAAACTTAAACACTAAACACCCAATATGGAGAAAATTTCCAACATAAAAAAAGAAAGAAAAGTCTTTAAAGCTCGTGTCATTCTTGCATCTGCATTTATGGTTGCAATGCTCTTTCTACTGATTTCAAGAATGTATAACCTGCAAATCACCCAGCACGAACATTTCACTGAAGAGGCGCTAGGCAACCAGATGCAAATCCTTCCAGTCACCCCTGCTAGAGGAGATATCTTGGATCGAAATGGAAAGGTTTTAGCTACCAACAGGCTTTCTTATAGGTTGACAATTACTCCTGAAAAAGTTAACAACCTTAATGATATCTTTATTGAACTGCAACTGTTAGAGCTTATCAACGATGATGATATCGAGCAATTCAGCAAGAACATGATGCGCTATAAAAAGTTTCACAGCATTCCCATAAAATTTAGCATGTCTGAAGAGGATGTTGCTATTGTTCTTGCTGGAGAACAGTTGCCGGGTGTTGACATAGAGCCTTATTTTCATCGCGTTTATCCTTACGGAAAATCAAGCGCGCACTTGATAGGATATGTTTCATCTATGAGTCAAACAGACAAGGATAGTTATGATAAAGAAAACTACGCTGGCACTTCTTTTGTAGGCAAGTCAGGCATTGAGAAATACTACGAAAATCTTTTGCACGGTCAATCAGGTAAAAAACAAATTGAAAGAAACGTTGCAGGAAGAGTAGTCGACTCTAAAATCATTGAAGCCGCAATTCCTGGCAAAGATGTCTACTTAAATGTCGATCTCGATTTGCAATTAGCAGCCGAATCATTACTGGAAAATAAGCGCGGAGCACTAGCACTCATTAATGTCAAAAATGGAGCGGTAATTGCCCTTGTTAGCACCCCAACTTTTAATCCCAACTGGTTTGCCGATGGTATTTCAGTTAAACAATATCAACAACTTAAACAGGATAAGGATATACCTCTTTTTAACCGAAGCACAAAGGGTCTTTATCCTCCAGGATCTACAATCAAACCAATGATGGCCTTAGCTGGATTAGAACTTAACAAAATATCAATTAGCGACAGCGTATTCTGTCCAGGTTATTACAAACTAGCAGATTATTCAAGAAAATTTAATGACTGGAAAAGATATGGCCATGGTCATGTAGAAGTAATAGAAGCGATTGCACAATCATGCGATGTGTTTTTTTACAACTTAGCATATAAATTAGGCATTGATAATATCCATGAAAGCCTTAGTTATTTCCAATTTGGAAATAAAACAGGGATCGATTTGCCCGGTGAGTTGGGCGGTATATTGCCGTCCAGAGAGTGGAAAAAAATTAACAAGGACGAGCCATGGTACCGTGGTGAAACCTTAATTACAGGTATAGGGCAGGGTTTTATGACAGCAAGTCCGCTTCAACTTGCCGTTGCAACCGCGGCTGTTGCCAACAGAGGTAAATTACTAAAACCACAAGTTTTGATGCGTACACAAACAAAAAGTGGCGATATCTATGAAGATGACAAAAAGCCCGCACATCAAATACCTATTAAGGATATTAATAACTGGGAGATCATCATCGAAGGTATGAAACAGACCATATATGGAAAACTGGGCACAGGACGACGACTAAACCATGATTTAGCCTATACACTCGCAGGAAAAACAGGTACAGCGCAAGTTTTTGGACTCGATCCTGAGGAAGAGTATATCGCTGAAAACTATGAAGAAAAATTGAGAGACCACGCCCTATTCACAGCTTTTGCACCCATTGAAGACCCCCAGGTAGCTATAGCCATAATAGTTGAAAATGCAGGCAGTGGAAGCTCTAAGGCGGCTCCAATAGCTAAATCACTGCTAGACGTTTATTTTAGTAAAAATCATTCTATACTTAACCCAGTGACCGAAAAAAATTAGTCGCTAGAATCCAGCTTTGCATAAAAATTCTTTCTAAACTCTTCAAACATATTATTTTCAATCGCCTCCCTCATTGACCTCATCAACTGCAGATAGTAATGCAGGTTATGAAGGGTATTTAAGCGTGAGCCAAGAATTTCATTAGTTTTTTGAAGATGATGAAGATAAGCCCTCGAATAGTTCAAACAAGTTGAACAGGTACAATCCTGGTCTAGAGGTTTGGTATCTTTTTTGTGCTTTGCGTTACGAATTTTAATCACGCCAACCGAAGTAAACAAATAACCATTCCTTGCATTTCTGGTTGGCATCACACAGTCGAACATATCTATCCCGAGTGAAACTCCTTCAACTAGATCTGATGGTGTGCCAACCCCCATAAGATACCGAGGTTTATTGGTTGGCATTTTTTCAGGTAGATAATTCAAAATCCGTGTCATTTCCTCTTTAGGTTCTCCAACAGATAAACCGCCAATCGCATAACCATCAAAATTCATCTCCACCAGAGATTCAATTGATTGCAAGCGAAGATCTTCGTGCATACCTCCCTGAACAATGCCGAAAAGTTCATTGCTATTATTAAGTCTTTGGTGTTCATTCAGAGAGCGTTTTGCCCACCTAAGAGACAACTGCATTGATTGATCAACGATATTCTTTTCACTCGGGTAAGGCGTACATTCATCAAAAATCATTACAATATCTGATCCAAGTTTTTGTTGAATTTGCATTGACTCTTCAGGACCCATAAATATCTTCGAACCATCCTTAGGTGAACGAAAGAAAACGCCCTTTTCTGTAATCTTTCTAACTTCCCCTAAACTAAAGACCTGAAAACCACCAGAATCCGTTAATATTGGACCGTGCCAATTTATAAAGTTATGTAAACCACCGTGATCCTCAATAATTTCTGTGTTTGGTGTTATGGATAAATGAAATGCATTACCAAGGATGATTTCTGCACCGAGATTCTTTACCTCATCAACGGTCATTGCCTTTATCGCGCCATAGGTACCAACAGGCATAAAGGTAGGTGTGCTTACTTGACCACGATTAAGAGTGATTTTTCCAAGACGAGCTTTGCCGTCTGTATTAATTATTTCGTATTCCATAAAAAATATTTAATTATTTTTGTATTTTTTAATTTACTCTAAAAAAGCCTTGTTTATTTGATCTGAATTAAAACCTCTCGACTGCAAGAAACGTTTCTGCTTTGCTTTCTCCTTGTAATCTGCTGGAATATTCATGCCGAACTTTTTTTCCCTAACCTCTTTAGCTAGGTCAAACCAATCGTAAGTAGATAAATCGAAATCTTTAATCCCTCTATCCTTAAGTTCAACAGCAATTAATATGGGGCCTTTTCCTTGACCGAAACGCATATGAATAAATGATTCTGAAAAACGTTCGTCACTTTGATATTTTTGCTCTATCAACAGAGATATAGAATGTGTAATATCTTCATCACTAAATTCTTTTTGTTGGAGTTTTTTTGTTAATTCCAGTCGCGAATGTTCGCGCCTAACAAGCATATTAAGCGCCGCTTGATAACATCTATGTTGTTGGGTCTGAGTCGTCATCGCTACTCATTAATTTTTCACGAATTTTTACTTCAATTTTTTGACAAATCTCAGAATTGCCTTTCAAATAATCTCTGGCATTATCCTTACCTTGACCTATTCTTTCTCCGTCAACACTGTACCAAGCACCAGCCTTTTCTACCAAACCAAGTTCCACGCCAAGATCAATTACCTCGCTCTCTCTTGAGATACCTTGGTTGTAAAGTATCTGAAATTCTGCCTTTTTAAAGGGAGGGGCAACTTTGTTTTTTAGAACCTTAACTCGAGTTTCGTTACCCAGTATTTCATCACCCTTTTTAATCGCTCCAATTCTACGAATATCCAAGCGAACTGATGCATAAAACTTCAGAGCGTTTCCTCCAGTGGTTGTTTCAGGGTTTCCAAACATAACGCCAATCTTCATGCGAAGTTGATTAATAAAGATTACCATGGTGTTGGTTTTCTTGATATTTGCAGTTAATTTTCTTAAGGCCTGGGACATCAGTCTTGCCTGTAAGCCCATATGGGAAGAGCCCATTTCTCCTTCAATTTCGGCCTTTGGTGTTAGGGCTGCAACAGAATCCACTACCACAATATCGACGCCACCAGAACGTACTAACATATCTGTAATCTCTAGAGCTTGTTCTCCAGTATCGGGTTGTGATATCAATAGATTATCTGTGTCCACTCCTAAACGCTTTGCGTAAGAAGGGTCGAGTGCGTGCTCTGCATCAATAAAAGCAGCGGTTCCTCCGAGTTTTTGCATTTCAGCAATTACATGAAGTGCTAAGGTTGTTTTGC
>CAJWTP010000022.1 GCA_913047325.1 uncultured Gammaproteobacteria bacterium | reverse complement strand
ATAAATTGTACAATATTGCAACTGGCTATTTATAAAAAATTCCAACCTTCAGTGTTAATACATTTAGCGACTGAAAGTTATGTTGATTGATTAATGAATAAATTTGCATAGGCTATAAATGAATATTATTAAGACAAAATTGCAAGACTGTGTGATTATTGAGCCTAAAATTTTTGATGATAAACGTGGTTTTTTCTTAGAGACATTTCAAACTTCTAGATATGCCGACTTAGCTGGAATCATATTGCCCTTTGTTCAAGACAATCATTCGCGCTCCTCAAAAGGTGTATTGCGTGGTCTACATTTTCAAAAAACAAAACCTCAGGGTAAGTTAGTTAGGGTAGTTAGAGGTGAAGTTTATGATGTCGCTGTGGATATACGCCGAGATTCAAATACGTTTGGTCAATGGGAAGCTGTAGTACTTTCGGAAGATAATAAAAAGCAAGTTTGGGTACCGCCTGGTTTTGCACATGGGTTTGTGACTCTCTCTGATATCGCTGATTTTGAATACAAATGCACCGATTATTATGACCCTGTGGATGAAGTTAGTGTTTTATGGAGTGATCCAAATTTAGACATTTCTTGGCCAGTGGAGAATCCCATTTTGTGTGATAAGGATGCAAACGCCAAAAGATTAGTTGATCTAAATTTATGAAAGTACTCGTCCTAGGTAGTAAAGGGCAGCTTGGTCGATGTCTGTGTGATCAGTTAGGTGTTACACAATACGAGGTCATTTATACTTCACGAGCAGAGATCGATATAGGTAATCTAGTAACTACAAAAAAAAAGATTACAGATATCAAACCAAATGTAGTAATTAATGCTAGTGCCTACAGCGCAGTCGATAAGGCTGAGGAAGATAGACAAACAGCAGATTTAATTAATCATCTTGCAGTTGCCAATATTGCCAATACTTGTAAATACCTCGATTGTTGGCTAATTCATATTTCCACTGACTATGTCTTTGATGGAGCAGCTAATAAGCCGTACAGTGAAGATGATGGAACTAATCCTCAATCTGTTTATGGTTGTTCAAAACTTAATGGAGAGCTGGCAATCTGCTCATCTGGGTGTCAGTATCTGATAATTAGAACTGCCTGGGTTTTCAGCGAATATGGCAATAACTTTTTAAAAACTATGCTGTTGTTAGGGGCTGATCATGATGAGTTAAGTATTATTGGAGATCAAATTGGTTGTCCTACCTATGGGCCAGATCTCGCCAAGGCCATTATCTGTACTTTGCCATTTTTGGAGCTCTTTCAACAAAATGAAATTTATCATTATGCAGGTAACTCATCATGCTCTTGGGCTGAGCTTGCTCAAAGTATTTTTGATGAAGCTGAGCGGGTCAAAATATTAAATAATAAACCAAATATTGTAATGATTACCTCAGAGGAATATCTGACTCTAGCTAAGCGCCCAATAAACTCACAGTTAGATTCATCTAAATTTGAAGCTAAGTTCGGACATAAAGCATCAGATTGGAAGCTTGGAATAAGAGCCTCGATTAGATCTCTATATAATCCAATAGATATAAAAAAATAGTTTAAGTTCATTTATGAGAGAAAATGAAATAGCGGTTATCGGTGGTGCTGGCTTCTTGGGCGCACGTCCTGCGACTCGTTTTAATGAAGCAGACACTAATTACACTATATGTGATATTAATGTTGCTAACCGTTCTAGCAAAATCGTTTATATTAACATCGAAGATAAGGATTTCCTTACTCAACTCGCTGGGGCTAACAGTATTAATTTAGCTGCAACACTGTTATATGGCACCCCTTTGTTTATTCGACATCTTGAGTCTGCTTATTCGACAATGTATGACAGATACCAACAAGGATTAGATCCAGAGCATATTTATGTGGAACATGTCTAATATATTTTGTTGATTTTAACAAGTTTGATGCCTTGCTTTGATACTTGTACAATCTCTATTATTAGTGTCTCAATTTTAAGTGAAACATTGTGTTGAGGAAAGCTTTGTAAGTGTTCTAAGATAAGGCCATTTAGGGTTTTTGCATGTCCATAAGGTAAGTTAGTTTTTAATATATTGTTAAGTTCTCGAATGCTAATCCTTGGGTCTACAAGATAACTACCATCTTTCTGCCGGGTAACCTCTTGTATGCTTTCACCCTGATTGGAAGTAAACTGACCTACGATCTCTTCTAGAATATCCTCTAGAACTACCATTCCTTTAATCTCGCCATACTCATCAACGACCATAGCTAAGCGCCTTTTTTGTTTTTTAAAGTGTTCAAGTTGCGATGAAAGGCTTGTACCTTCAGGGATAAAGTAAGGTTCACGGATTAACTCTTTAATCTTGTCTATAGTTGCTTCGTTTTTTGCATAAAGATTGACAATATCCCTCATATGGATGGTACCGATAATATTATCTTCTGTTTTATCGAAAATAATCAGCTTGTTGTGTTGTATGCGCTTTAGTTGTTCAAACAATTCATCTGCATTGTTTATATCGATACTGATAAGCTCATTATGAGGAATCATTATGTCTTCGACCCTTACGTTCTCTAAATCAATGATATTAATAAGCATTTTTTGATAATTTTTTGCGATCATTGATTTGGAGTCGATCACAGCCATTCTTAGCTCTTCTGAACTCAATTTATCTTTGGTGTTCTTATTTAATCCAAAAGGTTTTAGTATGATTTGAGAAGTATTAGAAATTAACCAAATTATTGGTTTGAAGAGTTTGATAATAAACTCTAAGACCACAGCGGCAGGAAGGGCAACCTTTTCAGGGTTGTTTGCAGCATATGTCTTGGGAGCTGTTTCTGCAAAAATCAGTATAACCAGGGTTAACACTAGAGAAGCGAAAATGACAGAGCCTTCACCCCAAAGCTTCAGTGCAAGTATTGTAGTGATACTTGCTGCGAGAATATTGACAAAGTTGTTGCCTAAAAGTATGCCGCCGATTAAGTGTTCAACATTACCAAGGAGTTTTTCCACTCTTTTTGCTTGAGTATTTTTTTTGGCACTAAGGGTTTTTAGGCGATAGCGATTTATTGCCATCATTGACGTTTCAGAGCTCGAAAAAAAAGCCGAAACTAGAATTAGGGCGAAAAGTAAGACACTAAGCCAAAAGGTCGACAGTGATTCCAATCAAATAACCATAAACATTAGTAGTTATTTATTTTAACCTTAAAAAAGCAATATAAAACCAGAACAAAATAAATACTAATTTATGCTGATAAATGTTTAAATGCATCTAGACCAGGATAAATTGCATTACTTGCAAGCTCTTCTTCAATGCGAAGCAGTCTGTTGTATTTTGCAAGTCTGTCAGAGCGAGATAGTGATCCGGTCTTTATTTGTCCACAACTCGTAGCTACCGAAAGGTCTGCAATTGTGGTATCTTCAGTTTCACCGCTCCTATGTGACATAACACAAGTATAGCCAGAATTTATGGCCATTCTCATAGCTGCAAAAGTTTCCGTCAATGTGCCAATTTGGTTGACTTTGATAAGGATAGAGTTGGCTATACCTTTTTCTATCCCCTGAGATAAGATTTTACTATTTGTAACAAACAGGTCGTCTCCCACTAACTGCACTTTTTTCGATAGTTTTTTGGTTAACATTTCCCATCCTGTCCAGTCATTTTCATCCATACCGTCTTCAATCGAGATGATTGGGTATTTTTCAACCCATAAAGCCAAATAGTTGACAAACTCTTCACTATTCAGTGATAAACCTTCGGATGTTAGATTGTATGTGCCGTTTTCATAAAACTCTGAACTAGCAGCGTCAATTCCAATATATATGTCTTTACCAGGAATGTAGCCTGCATTCTCAATTGCCTCAATGATTACTTGTAGAGCTTCTTCATTAGAATTTAAGTCAGGAGCAAATCCACCCTCATCTCCAACAGCCGTATTAAAGCCTCTTTGATTAAGTACCGACTTAAGGTGATGAAAAACTTCGGCGCCATACCTAAGTGCCTCCTTAAAATTAGGCGCTCCAGCGGGAATAATCATAAATTCTTGGATATCAACGCTATTGTTCGCATGTTCACCGCCATTGATAATATTCATCATCGGAACTGGGAGTTGGTATGTATCAGAGAAATCGAATGAACGATACAGTGGTTCACCTTTAAAGTTAGCGTTGGCATGAGCACAGGCAAGCGAAACCGCTAATATGGAGTTTGCGCCAAGACGAGACTTCGATTCTGTGCCATCAATGTCAATCATTTTTTGATCAATTAACTGCAGATTTGAAATTTCCATGTCAAGTAGTGAGTCATTGATTTCATTATTGACAAAATCAACTGCCTGAGTAACTCCTTTGCCAAGGTAACGACTCTGGTCACCATCTCTCAATTCTAATGCTTCTCTTTGTCCGGTTGAAGCTCCAGAAGGAACCATAGCGCTGCCCATAATACCGTTATCAAGAATAACGTCGGCTTCAATAGTAGGATTTCCCCTGGAATCTAGAACCTCACGGGCTCTAATTTTTTTAATAATCATTAGGATGCTTGAATTTTACTCAAAGAAAGACTTCATTTTACCAAAGAAGGAGCTAGATTCAGGGTGTTGTTTTTCATTACAAGAGTTAGAAAAATTCTTCAATAGCTCCTTTTGTTTTGCATTTAGATTAACTGGAGTCTCAACTTTTACTTGGCAAAGTAAATCACCAGAACCTCCGTGTCTTATTGCGGGCACACCTTTACCCCGAAGTCTAAATAGTTTTGAGGTTTGAGTGCCAGCAGGGATCTTTATTTTGAGTTTGCCATCTAGAGTCGGCACTTCGATAGAACCTCCTAATGCAACAGTGACAAAACTAATCGGCACCTCGCAGTATAAATCGCTGCCATCTCTTTGAAAAATCGGATGATCTTTCACGTGTATTTGAACGTAGAGGTCTCCTGAAGATCCGCCACGCAATCCCGCTTCACCTTCGCCAGATAAACGAATCCTGTTGCCTGTATCAACTCCTGCCGGTATTTTAACTGAGAGAGTTTTTTGTTTTCTGACAACGCCTTGACCGCGACAGGTACCACAGGGAGATTCAATAACCTCCCCCGTTCCACTGCATTGATGGCAAGTTCTCTGAACTGAAAAAAAACCTTGCTGCATTTGCACCTGTCCAGTGCCGTGACAAGTTTGGCATGATTTAACTGAAGTGCCTGGTTTTGCACCAGTACCTGAGCAAGTATCACAGGTATCGTTTTTTGGTACCCTGATTTTGATGGTGTCGCCTTCTACAGCTTGTTTCAGGTCAACTTCTAGATCATACCTAAGGTCTGATCCTCGATTATCTGGTTTTGTGTTTCCACCTCCAAAAATGTCACCAAAAATGTCACCAAAACCACCAGCTCCAAAAGGATTTCCGCCGCCAAAACCACCAGCTCCTTGCTCAACACCGGCGTGGCCAAATTGGTCATAAGCAGAACGTTTTTGCGGGTCAGAGATAACATCATAAGCTTTCCGGACCTCTTTAAATTTTCTCTCTGCATCGGCTTTTTCGTCTTTATTTCGGTCGGGATGATATTTCATTGCCAGGCGTTTATAGGCTTTTTTTATTTTCGCTTCATCAGCACCTTTGTCGACGCCTAATATTTCATAGTAATCTCTTTGTGACATATATCTTTTTTATTAAGAAAACCTCCCCAGAAAACTCTAAGGAGGTTTTGTTGGAAGAACTAAATTCTAATTATTTCTCTTCTTTTACTTCTTCAAAATCGGCATCAACTACGTCATCACCTGCTCCGTCACTAGGTTCTGCACCGTCTACACTAGCTTTTTCTTGAGCTTTTTGTGCCAATACCTGTGCTTTTTCACTTAGATTCTGAACTTTAGCGTCAATAGCTTCCTTGTCGTTACCTTTAATACTTTCTTCAAGCTCATTTAGTGCAGATTCTATCTGAGATTTCTCATTATCACTGATTTCATCCTTGAGCTCTTCAAGGGTCTGTTTAGTTGAATGAATGAGTGCATCTGCCATGTTACGAGTAGAGACAAGTTCTTGAAACTTTTTGTCTTCTTCTGCGTGAGCTTCAGCATCCTTAACCATTTTTTCAACTTCTTCATCAGAAAGACCGCTGGAAGATT
Organism: uncultured Gammaproteobacteria bacterium; assembly: GCA_913047325.1. Classification (GTDB taxonomy): domain Bacteria; phylum Pseudomonadota; class Gammaproteobacteria; order PS1; family Pseudothioglobaceae; genus Pseudothioglobus. Next base: position 19,160 of record CAJWTP010000022.1, on the reverse strand, counting down.
TAATCGTAATTGATTGCTCTTTGCCAGTATTCTTGTCTTTCGCAGAAACATTCAATATACCGTCAGAATCAAGATCGAGAGTCACTTCAATTTGTGGCTGTCCTTTTGGTGCCGGTGCAATACCTTCAAGGTTAAACTGCCCTAAAGACTTGTTAGCAGTTGCTACTTCACGTTCGCCTTGTAAGACATGAACCGTGACTGCTGACTGGTTGTCAGCGGCTGTTGAGAATACCTGCGATTGATGAGTTGGAATGGTTGTATTTTTTTCAATCAGTTTAGTCATTACACCGCCCAAGGTCTCAATACCAAGAGAAAGAGGTGTCACATCTAGAAGTAACACGTCTTTAACGTCCCCGCCAAGAACTCCAGCTTGAATAGCAGCACCCATGGCTACTGCTTCATCAGGGTTTAGGTCTTTTTTAGGTTCCTTGCCAAAGAAATCTTGGACCATTTTTTGTACTTTCGGCATTCTGGTTTGACCACCAACAAGAATTACTTCATTAATATCGCCACTCTTAAGTCCTGCATCCTTTAAGGCAATTTTGCAAGGTTCGATTGAACGTTTTAAGAGGCCGTCAACAAGAGACTCTAATTTTGCACGTGTAATTTTAATGTTGAGATGTTTCGGTCCAGAAGCATCAGCTGTAATGTACGGAAGATTTACTTCTGTTTGCTCCGAGGATGAGAGCTCAATTTTTGCTTTTTCAGCGGCCTCTTTTAAGCGTTGCAGTGCCATTGCGTCTTTTGCAAGATCCACACCTTGGTCTTTTTTAAATTCACCAACCAAAAAGTTAATAATACGTTGATCGAAGTCTTCACCGCCTAGAAATGTGTCTCCATTGGTAGAAAGGACTTCGAAATGTTTTTCACCGTCGATATCTTCCATCTCAATAATTGAGACATCAAAAGTACCACCACCTAAGTCATACACAGCTACCTTTTTATCGCCTGTGGTTTTATCGATTCCATAAGCTAAGGCAGCAGCTGTAGGCTCATTAATTATGCGTTTAACATCTAGACCAGCAATCTTTCCAGCATCTTTAGTTGCCTGGCGTTGTGAGTCATTAAAGTAAGCAGGAACAGTGATTACTGCCTCTGTGATTTTAGTGCCTAAATAATCTTCAGCTGTCTGCTTCATTTTTTGAATGACACGTGCTGATATTTCAGGCGCAGCCATCTTTTTACCTTTAACTTCAACCCAAGCGTCACCGTTATCAGCCTTAACAATTTTGTATGGAACTAAATCTATATCTTTTTGTACAGCCTCCTCTTTGAATTGTCGACCAATTAGGCGTTTAATTGCATAAAGAGTATTTTCAGGATTTGTTACAGCTTGCCTTTTTGCAGGCTGACCCACCAAAATCTCTTCAGAATCTTTTGGGTAAGCAATAATTGAAGGGGTTGTACGATCACCTTCTGAATTTTCAATAATTTTTATTGCGCCACCATCCATAACTGCGACACATGAATTTGTTGTACCTAAATCAATACCAATAATTTTTGACATTTTCATTTACTCCTAGTGTTTTCTATAACCCCTATTTAGGGATATATAAAATTATTTCAAGGTGTTAATGAGATTATTTTGAATTTCTTTCTAAGAGTATTGATTTAACAGTTTCAGGAACAAAGGCGCTTATATCACCGCCAAGCAATAGTATCTCCCTTACCAGTGATGAAGAGATATTGGCGAACTCCTCAGATGGAGTCATAAAAAGGGTTTCAATGTGAGGGTTTAGTCTCTTATTCATTCCACTCAATTGAAATTCATATTCAAAGTCAGAGACGGCCCGTAAACCCCTGATAATAATTTGGGCATTATGCTTTTTGGCAAAATCAACCAATAATGAATTAAAACTAAGTACTCGAATATTAGTCAGAGAATTAACCGAATTATTAACTGTCAGTATTCTTTTCTCGATACTTAAAAAGCCAGTCTTATTGGTATTTTGTGTAATAGCGATAATAACTTCATCAAATAGTTTAGAGGCGCGATGTATTAAATCTAAGTGACCATTGGTTATTGGGTCAAAGGAGCCGGGATAGATAGCAGTATTCTTCATAATTTGTGTAAACTTATCAGGCAGTAATGAACGTTGCCAGATTTTTTCTGTTTGTCTATATTATAGCAATAACCAGTAATTGAACCTAATTTGTCTTCATTTATGATGTATTCAGATTCTATATATAGCTTACTTTGCTTATTCAAATAATTATTACTTGAAAGGAGTGATAGTACTTGAGGTAATAAATCCCTAGTAAATGGCGGATCTAAAAAAACCAAGTCAAAAGATTTATCGCATTGATTGGTGAGATAATTTAATGCATCAGCGTTGGCTAAGGTGTAATTATTAACTTCCAATAAAGCAAAGTTAGATATCAGTTGATTGTATACAACAGGATTTTTCTCAATAACATGAACCTCTTTTGCTCCTCTTGACAAAGCCTCAATGCTTAATGCGCCACTACCACCAAAAAGATCAAGAACAGTTTTATTAGTTATCTCGAATTGTAGCCAATTAAATAGGGTTTCGCGAATTCTTCCAGAAGTCGGGCGCAATCCAACAGCGTCAGGAAAGGTAAACTTCCTTCCCCAATAATTTCCTGCAATAATTCTGTAACTATTTTGCATTTAATTTTTCCTTGTTGAATATTTCCGCTCTCCAGCCGCGACAAAAAGAAAGATTAGAGTCGCCCCTAATAAACTTTGTTAGTGATTTGCTGGTAATTATGACTTCGGGCGCCAAATTATACCTTTTTGCAATCTTTTCAATGTTTCTTTGCAACTCTTTTTTTGTATTTTTTTCTGAAGCATTTAAGGGTTTATTTATTTCTGCTAAGTCTTTGATTATAAAATTATTTTTTGAATTAATTATGAATTCATCAAAACGTTTTTGAGATTTTTCAGAGAGCTTATTTTTCCCACAGGCATAGTCGATCAATTTATCGTCTGCCATTAGCCATTTTCGAGGTATATTTTTTTCTTTAGCATTCTTTTCGCGCCAGGCAACAAGCTTCATTGCTTCTTCTTGATGTTTTTTTGAGAGACGCGAAATCCCTTTCGTTTTATACCATATCTGCTCTGTTGATAAATCATATAGAATTGGATCAAGTAAATAGCCAGAATCTTCTTCTTGCCATTGAATTTTGTTGTTTAATTTGAGTTCATTAAGAAGTTTCCTGTAGTTAGGTATAAGATATCTAACATCATCTAATGCGTAATCAAGAACACTCTTTGGGAGAGGCCTTATGGTCCAGTCAAATCTAGTGTGATCTTTCTTTAGGCGAACACCTTGTAGCTCTTCTGTTAAGGCTTGATATGAAATTTGAACAGGATAGTTGAGTAATGAAGCAGCTATCTGCGTATCAAACAGTGCATTTGGTGTTCGCTTTGATAGTTTGAAGAGCGCCTCAATGTCTTGCCTTGCAGAGTGGACTATCCACAGGGTTTTTTTGTTATAAAGTTTTTCAAATAAGGGCTCTAAATTATCAATCGAAAGGACGTCTATACATTCAACAGAATGTGTCGTTGCAATTTGAACTAGACAAAGTTCTGGGTAGTAAGTATCAACTCTTTTAAATTCGGTATCAATAGCTAGAGACGAATCATGAATGATTGTCTCTATATATTTCTCTAAATGTCTTTGTGTTTGGATCAAATTCGTCAAATAAAGTGAATTGTTGTATTTTATCAACAACTTATCTTAGCAATAATTCATTTATGAGATAATCAAGCCAATTTAATGTAATGAGCATGTTTAATTAATGTCGATAGAGCGCTTTTTTCCGATGAAAAAATCACCGCCAGCGGTGATTTGGATTGTGGTTTTTCTTGTTTCTTTATTGGCAATGTTTTATCTTGGCCTTAGGCCAGAGCTGATTGACAAATGGTATTTATATTTAGTTATTTACAATGTCGGGATGAGTCTGGTCGCTTCATATTTCATTGTTATCTCGATAAGAAAGTTAAGGCGGGATACGCAAAAAGACGTTGTCGGTTCAAAATTTACCTGGTCTTTTGTTAGGATGATTCCTGTTTTAGTTTTGCTTCCAGTCCTTTCATTTTATTTATTTTCATTTGAATCCATCCGTGACAATTTGCAAAGAGCAGGATCACAGTTTGATGTGTTTAATATGACGGTTCGCGGCGAGGTTGATGAACTTTATAGAAATACTGCTATTGTTTCATCTCAATACTATAAAGATCGAGCAAATAACGTGGCATTGTTAGTTAACTATTACGACGTTCCACGTTCTACTAATGAAAAAATGCAGAGAGTACTTGAGCAGCTGATTATCGATGATTGGGCCTGTGAGTTAACACTTTATAACGCAGAAATGGAGCTTGTCGCAACTCACAAAAATACTGAAATAGATTGTCTAGAGGATGGCTATACTGCCTCCACTGATCAATTTATATTGGTCGCTCGATTCTCACTTGATTATAACATTGATAGTCTAACCAAAAGAATGACACGCTTTCGAAATGCAGCGAGAGAGGCAGAACTGTCTCTTAATGACTCAATTATAAAAACACGATTTATGATTGACTTCTCATCAACGTTATTGTTGGCTGTTTTGTGTGCGCTCCTAGTAGTTCTAAGGATGATAGATCAGTTGATGAGGCCAATGCATAATTTGTCACTTGCTACTCGTGAAATCGCCGCTGGTAATTATGACGTTAAGATAGAACACGATCCAAAAAACAAGGATCTTCATGGTTTGATTGTTCACTTTAATGAAATGAGTCGGCAAATAAAACTCTCTAGAGAAGGACTCGATACACACAATCTATATCTCGAAACTATACTAAAGTATTCCTATGGTGTGATTGCTCTTAACCATGACAAGACAATACAGTTGATAAATCCTGTAATCGGTAAAATGTTGAAAATTGATATAGTAGAGTCATATGTCGGTCTTTCTTATGTCGCTATTACTGAAAACCATAAGAACCTTGAACCTTTATTTTCTTATATAGATAATAATATAAAACAAGATAAAAATGAATGGAGTGGAGAGGTAGAAATAATGCTTTCTGACAGGTATAGGCTTTTGTATTGTCAAGGGGCGATTCTTAATGTTGAGGATAAATCATTGGGCTATGTCATTATGGTTAACGATATTACAAAGCTTAATCGAGCGCAGAAAAAAGCTGCATGGGGTCAAGTCGCTGTCAGAATGGCTCATGAAATAAAAAATCCTTTAACTCCGATTCTGCTTTCTGCGCAACGTCTACGTAATTTGTTTTTGAATAAATTAGACCCCAAAGACTCCAAGGTGATTGACAAGACAACCAAAACTATTATTGATCAAGTCAAATCAATGGATTCGATGGTAAGTGCATTTGCAAATTATGCAAATACCCCTGAAATACAAAGGATAGCTTCTTCTCTTAACACCTTAGTTAATAAGGCAGTTTCCTTATATGACGAACAGGATGGTGTAAGAATCGATCTTGATCTGAGTGGTGATTTACCAAAATTACAATTAGATAAGGATAGTATTTCACGTATTCTAATTAATTTAATAAAAAATTCTGATGAGTCACGTCAAGATGAGGGAGAAATAAATATATTGATTCAATCTCGTTACATTCAAAGTGAAAATATTGTGCGCCTAACAGTCACTGATAATGGCAATGGGTTTCCTGAAAGCTTACTTGATAAAGTTTTTGAGCCATACACAACAACAAAATCAAAGGGAGGCGGCTTAGGTTTAGCGATTGTACAGAACATTGTAGAGCAGCATGAAGGACAAATATTTGCTAGCAACATTGAACCTCATGGGGCAAGGATAACAATAGAATTCAGTATAATTACAGTTGAGAGGGAATCTGATGAGTGATGAAAGCATATTAGGTAGAATATTAATCATTGATGATGAAAAACATAACACTGAAATCATCAGAGATATTCTTGAAGATGTTAACTATCGCACTGTTCTTGCCAGAAGTGCAAATGAGGCAAAGACTATCGTTGCTGTTGAGGACTTTGATTTAGTTTTAATGGATGTCTGGATGCCTGGTCAGGACGGTATGTCCCTTTTGGCAGAGTGGATTTCTGACGGCTTTGACACCCCAATTGTTATGATGTCTGGACATGCTGAACCTATTGATATAGTTAGAGCTTTAAAGCTTGGCGCTATTGATTTCTTGAAGAAGCCACTACATGATTTTCTTCCAATAGTAAGAAATATATTAACGCCTCAAGAGCAACCTGAATCGAATCAGGAGGTTAGTGGCATTGACTATTCACTAAAACTTAAAGAGGCAAGAAATATCTTTGAACGTCAATATCTACTTCATCATCTTTCATTAAACAATAATAATATTGCCACTGTTGCTGAAAAAGCCGGCCTTGAAAGAACAACGTTATATCGAAAACTTAAAGATTTAGGAATTGACAAAAAATGAAAATATTAATTCTTGGAGCTGGACAAGTTGGCTCTACGCTTGCAAAGAATCTTTGCTCTGATAGCGAAAATGATATAACTGTCATCGACCACAAGGAAGATAAATTAACCCCTTTGCAAAGACATCTCGACGTTAAGACGGTAGTTGGGCATGGCGCCTATCCAAGCGTTTTGGAGAAAGCCGGGATTAAAGAGATGGATATGGTTATTGCAGTGATGCGATCTGATGAGAGCAATATGGTTGGCTGCAGGATGGCTCACCAGCTTTACCAAGTGGATAAAATGATTGCCCGAATACGCACCTCCGAATACCTAGTTAGGCCGGAGTTGTTTTCTCGTTCTGCAGTACCAATTGATTTTATTATAACGCCTGAAATACTGATAACTGAATATATCAAAGGCATTATAGAAGAGCCAGGAGCATTACAGGTTTTTGAATTTGAAAATGGCCTAGTGCATCTGGTTGAAACCAGAGCATTTTCTGGAACTCCGATTGTGAATCGACCAATAAAAGAGTTAACGGAGCATATTCCTGACATTAAAATGCGGATTTTTTGCCTTTATAGAAATGGCAAAGCACTACCAGTTGACAGTGACACCGTAATTCGAGAAGGCGACCATGTCTACTTTATTGCTAAAAAGAAGCACATAACTCGTACCCTGAAAGAATTCAGAAGGGCTGAAAATACGTATCAAAAAATCTTTATTGCGGGCGGTGGAATTATAGGCTTAAATGTTGCAAAACTGCTTGAGAATACACACAACATAAAAATTATAGAACTAAATGAAGACAGAGCGATGGAGCTTGCAGGTGAGCTAAATAATTCTCTAGTATTACAAGGTAACGCTTCAGATGAAGATTTATTGTTGGAAGAGGGAATTGATAGCACAGACTTGTTTTTGGCCTTGACTGACTCAGACGAAGTAAATGTGATTGTTTCAATCTTAGCTAAACGTTTAGGAGCGCACAAAACAATTGCCCTTGTTAAGCGTGATGTCTACTCCTCTTTAGCAGAACAAAGTGACGATGTCGATATGGTTGTATCGCCAGACCAAATAACGGCGAGTAGCATTTTGTCACATATCAGAAAGGGCGATACGATGAAAGTTCACTCACTTCAGCATGGACTAGCTGAGGCTTTGGAAATTGTTGTTCATGGGGATGAAAATACTTCTGAAGTTGTGGGTCGAAAAATTAAAGATATAAAATTGCCTGAAGGTGCTGTTGTCGGTGCAATTGTCCGAGATAACGATCTATTGGTGGGCTCAAAAAAATTAGTAATTGAGAAAGGTGACCATGTACTCTTGATGCTAACGGATGTTAGTAAAATTCATCAAGTAGAGGCTTTATTCGCTGAGAATGTGTAAAAAATAAATCACTTAAAGTGACCCTATAATGAAAATAGATATCGTTCTTAAAACTATTGGCTTGCTGCTAATGGTTTTTAGCTTAACGCAAATACCACCAATACTGATAGATTTTATTTACAGCGAAGGTGAATTCGTTTCGTTTTTTATTTCCTTTGCTCTAACTTTTATAGGTGGTTATCTTGTTTGGTTCTTCAATCGAAATGCTGCACAGGATTTTCGGATTAGAGAAGGGATATTAATTGTGGTAAGTTTTTGGGCTGTATTGTCATTGTTTGGTACTTTGCCATTTCTACTTACTGATTCAATTAAGAACTTAACTTTTGCCTCCGCTTTTTTTGAATCGATGTCAGGCTTAACCACTACGGGCGCAACTGTCCTGAGTCAATTAGATGAGCTACCAAAAAGCATCCTTTACTACCGACAACAACTACAGTGGCTTGGCGGCATAGGGATTATTGTACTTGCGGTTGCCATATTGCCATTCTTGGGGGTGGGCGGTATGGAGCTATATCACGCAGAATATAGTGGAATCTCTAAGGACAGATTAACTCCTAAAGTAAGGCAAACTGCAATAGCACTTTGGAAAATATATCTATCACTGACCATATTGTGTGCTCTCGGTTATTTTTTTTCGGGTATGAGCTTTTTTGATGCTGTAAGTCACAGTTTTTCGACAATAGCAATTGGCGGTTTTTCTACCCACGACGCCTCAATTGGACATTTCAACTCTTTGCCTATTGAATTGGTGGCGATGTTTTTTATGTTTTTATCTGGTATCAATTTTTCCCTTCACTTTGTTGTTTGGAATAACCGCACTTTTATTAATTATTGGAGGGATTCTGAATTCAAAACCTATATATTTATTTTAATTTCGGCTACAGTCATTATTTTGATAAGTCTGGGATTAAACAATCAATACAATAATTCTGCAGATACACTAAGATATGGCTTATTTCAAACAATTTCAATGGCAACGACAACGGGATTTGTTTCGCAAAAGTTTAGCTCTTGGCCTGTTGCTTTACCATTATTTTTGATTCTCTTAAGCTTTATTGGCGCTTGCGTTGGTTCCACAGGAGGAGGCATAAAAGTTATTAGGGTTTTAATGATGTTCAGACTTGGGATGAAGGAAATAAAGAAATTCATCCATCCTAGTGCTCAAGTAAGTGTGAAGTTGAATCGAAGTTCTGTATCAGAACAAACTCTAGTCTCTGTTCTAGGCTTCTTTTCTCTCTATGCAATTGCCTTCATTCTTATCCTGATTATGTTGATGTTTACTGGTCTTGACCAAGTAAGTTCCTTTTCGGCTACTGCAGCAACGATGAATAATTTAGGACCAGCCTTAGGTACAGTTGCAGATAATTATAGTATTCTTGGAGATTCAGCGAAGTGGATTTTGAGTTTCTCAATGCTTATCGGGCGTTTAGAAGTACTAACAATTATTGCTCTTTTCCATAAAGCCTTTTGGCGCTATTGATAAGTCAGGTTTGACTGGTATTAATTGGAATACAACCCCGCCAAAGACAGGGTTGTTAAGATTCGATTGTTACAATAATGGCGCGATAACCAAACTAACTATCGCCATCACATTGATAAGGATGTTCATTGATGGGCCAGAAGTGTCCTTGAAAGGATCGCCAACCGTATCACCTACCACTGTAGCAGCATGAGTTTCAGAACCTTTGCCACCAAAGTTTCCTTTTTCGACATGTTTTTTGGCATTATCCCAGGCGCCACCAGAATTCGCCATCATTAGTGCCATCAAGACACAGCCAAGAAGCGCACCGCCAAGCATCCCGCCTAGAGCTTCAGGTCCAATTATGAAGCCGACAATCACAGGAGCGGCTACAGCAATAACACCGGGAAGGATCATCTTCTTGAGCGCTGCAGTGGTGGCAATGTCGACACATTTTGCTGTATCAGGATCTGCCTTACCTTCAAGCAATCCATCAATCTCTCTGAACTGCCTTCTAATCTCTTTAATCATCTCAAAAGCTGTATCGCCAACAGCAGTCATTGTTAATGCTGCAATTAAAAATGGGATTGTGCCGCCAATAAACATACCAATTAATACTTCAGCACTATTTAACTGAAGGAGGAAGTCGGTTGATTTGGCGCTTACTGTTTCAGCATAAGCGGTTATGATTGCAAGAGCGGCTAGTGCGGCTGCACCAATCGCAAAACCTTTACCAATCGCCGCTGTAGTATTTCCTAACTCGTCGAGGGAGTCTGTAATTTTACGGGTATCTTCACCCAGACCAGCCATCTCTGCGATTCCACCAGCGTTATCAGCAATCGGGCCATAAGCATCGATTGCCATGGTCATACCAACAGTTGCGAGCATACCAATAGCAGCGATACCAACGCCGTATAGACCAACAAAATGATTTGCAACATAGATGATTAAGCAGATCATTAGTACCGGGACAACAACTGATTGCATCCCTGTAGCTAAACCCTTGATCATGACAGTTGCTGAACCTGTTTCGCCGGCTGCTGCAATATCTCTAATAGGTTTACCCGCTGTGTAATATTCGGTAACAAGACCAATAATAATACCGCCTATACTTCCCATTAACACAGCAGACCAAATCTCGTTGGCAACGTCGAGTTGATCAATCATAAAATAAGAAGCGATAATAAATAAAACTGCTGAACCAATGGTGCCAGTTCTTAGAGCCGACTCAGGCGATTTATTTGATGACATCTTGACAACAATAATTCCAATAATTGAACAAACTAAACCTAGTGATGCGAGCGCTAAAGGTAGAAACATTAGTTCGCCTTGGTTGCCGCCTAATTTGTCTAAGGCGATGACCGATAGTGTTGAAGCGATTGCAATAGTTGCGATCATTGAGCCGCAGTAGGACTCAAAAATATCAGAACCCATGCCAGCAATATCACCAACATTATCACCAACATTATCAGCTATTACTCCCGGATTTCTCGGATCATCTTCAGGAATACCAGCTTCCAACTTTCCAACTAAGTCAGCACCAACGTCTGCGCTTTTAGTGAATATACCCCCGCCAACACGAGAAAATAAAGCCACAACTGAGGCTCCCATAGCAAAGCCATGGAGTGCGTGAGAGTGATGTTCCCAGAAGAAATAATACAATGTTCCTAGACCAAGCAAACCCAATGCAGCGACTGATAAGCCCATAACTGAGCCTCCAAAAAATGCCACCTTTAATGCAGCGGCACTTCCTTGATCATGTGCTGCCTGGGTTGTTCTAACATTGGCAATGGTTGCTGTGTTCATACCGATATAGCCTGCTGTTGCAGAAGCAACGGCCCCAACAACGAAACACAGTGCACTCTCGAAACCTAAAAATATGTACATAAGGATCATTAAAACAAGCGCAAAGCCGCTTAGCATTTTGTATTCGGTCTTCATGAATGTAATTGCGCCGAGATGAATCTGTTCGCCGATTTTTTCTACCTGTCCGCTACCACCTGGTTGTTTCTTTATCCATTGGTAGATAATTACCACAATAAGTAAGCCAAAAACACCGAGCGCCGGAACTATAATATTTGCATCAAATCCCATTTGATCTCCTTAATTAAAAATGCAGGCGCAATGGTACCCTAAAGCGCACAAATTTGAAGAAAAAATTATACATGAAAGTTGAAATAATTTATATCGTAAAATGAATATCTTGAAATATCTGTTTAGTTTTTTTTGAACCCATTTGCAAGATTAAACTCTGTTGTAGCATTCTAAAGGGAGTGGAAGTGTTTACTATCCGTTTTGCCATACTTTCAGCATTTTTTTATGCCTTAAATGTCAGTATGGTGCCATTAGTGTACTCATTCGGCGTTAGTGCATTCCTGTTTCTTTTTTTTCGTTTTGGCACAACTTTTCTACTATCTTTGGTTATCACAAAGAGTTTATTTTCCTTTGCCGACATAAAACAAAAAGGCCTTGGTTACTGGCTAATATTGCTGACAATCCTATTTGGCATCCAGTCATGGCTATTTGTCGAGGCGGTAAAGTACATACCAGTCGCAATAGCAAGCATCGTGCTCTTCACTTATCCATTGATTACATACCTAATGCAGAGCCATTCTAGAAAGAAAAATCTAGATTTCAATACAACTGCAATGTTTCTTTTGGCGATAATTGGAATAGCTTTATTGTCACAAGGTTCAGGGGAAATTCGATCACTTACTATCGGATTGGGATTGGCACTACTATCTTCACTGTCTTATGCCACAATAACGCACTGTACGCCAAAAGTAACAGGTCTTCGTAATTGGGATATTGTCAAATATACTACATTGTTTCCAGCCTTATGCTTTTTGTCCTTGTTCCTTTATGAGGGAGGAGAGTTGTTATCTTTTAATCAAGGTTTTCTCTGGTGTTTTGTTGCTGGCACTTTATTTGCTATAGGTATGTTTTTTTATTGCACAGCAATTAAGAAGTATGGTCCAACTAGAACAGCTAATGTTGGATACTGCGAACCAATCATAGTTTTGGTTATAAGCTCTATAGCATATACTGACAATATACTACTCATTCAGTATGTTGGAATAGCTCTTGTAGGAATTGCTTCAATAACGATTGAGAGAAGACAGTCGAGACAAAAATATATTTCTTAGGTATAAAGGCTGCATTTATAAAGTAATAATTATTTAGACATGATAAGCGACTACAGATCTTATTTAACTTCAACAAGACATCATCAAACTAAGGGTCAAATTCGAAGCCGCTATGTTCATCAGGATATTTTAAGTCTTGATGGATTTAACAAAGCGAGCCAAGAGATATGCTCTTGGGATTCGTATCAGCATACTCCACTCCAGTTGCTATCTGATATAGCCAATGATTCTGGTGTGTCGTTAATTGCCTACAAGGACGAAAGTTGGCGTTTTTCATTAAAGAGCTTTAAAGCTTTGGGTGGTGCTTATGCAGTCGCTAACTTATTAATTGCTAAGTTAAATGAAATGGGAATTAAAGCCAATTCAAGTGATCTAATTGAAGGAACCTATAGCGAACTTACAGCAACAATTACGGTCTGCTGTGCAACCGATGGCAACCACGGAAGGTCGGTTGCTTGGGGCGCTCAGAAGTTTGGATGTAATTGCGAAATATATATTCATCGTCATGTAAGCGAAGGTAGAGAGCAAGCAATTGCAAAATTCGGTGCAAAAGTCAATCGCATTGAAGGCAACTATGACGACTCTGTACATATTGCTGCAAAAGTTGCTGAAGAGAGGGGCTATTATGTTGTCTCTGATACTTCATATGAAGGTTATACACAGATTCCTAAAGACGTTATGCAGGGCTACACAGTTATGGTAAGTGAGGCCATTGAACAAATGCAAGAGAACCCAACACATGTCTTTTTACAAGGTGGCGTAGGAGGGTTTCCTGCCGCTGTAGTTTCTTATTTAGCTGAGAGTCTTGAATCTGCACCAATTTTTGTTGTTGTAGAACCAAATAATGCAGATTGTCTATTTCAGAGTGCTGTTAATGGAAAACCGACCATAGTTCATGGAGATTTGGATACTGTTATGGCTGGTCTAGCTTGCGGCGAGGTTTCAGTTTTGGCATGGAAAATTCTACAGGATTATGTCCCGCACTACCTTGCCATAGATGACTCTTGTGTGCCTAAAACGATGCAGCTCCTGGCAAATAATCGACCACCAATTGTTGCTGGAGAGTCAGCTATAGCGGGCCTAGCAGGATTATTAATAGCTAGTCAAGATGACGATCTCAGGAGTAAGTTAAAATTGACCAAAGATTCGCGTATTTTGGTTTTTGGGACCGAAGGCGATACAGACGAGGAGATGTATAAGAATATGGTTGGCAGGAGCGCCTCAGAAGTTTTAGCTGGCAATAATTAAGGGAGAGAGGAATTGAATAATATTCCATCAAGAGGTTTTCATAGTTCAGAATATGAGAATAGGCTTGATAACATCCAAAGATTAATGCGCGGCCAGAAGATGGACGCTATATTATTGACCACCCAGGTTGATATCGAATACTATACTGGCTTTAAGACGCAGTTTTTTCAAAGCCCAACACGTCCCTGGTATGTACTTATCCCAAGCGACAATAAGCCCAAAGCAATTATTCCAACAATCGGTGAATCAGGTATGAGACGGACCTGGCTGGATGACATTCAAACCTGGACGTCACCCAACCCGACAGATGATGGAATCTCTTTACTGCTCGCAACAATTAAATCATTAGCAAAAAAATATAAATGCCTAGGGGTACCGAAAAGTCAAGAGAGTATTTTGAGGATGCCGCTGGATGATTATGAGGGTTTAGTTAAGTCACTATCGGGTATAGAAATAAAGGACGCAAACAAAATTTTACGGCAAGTTCGTTTAATTAAGACGAGCGCAGAAATTGAAAAAATCAGACATATTTGCCAGTTAGCTTCGCAGGGCTTTATGGATTTGACCGATTTGCTAAAGGCCGGAGACAGTGAGCGTGAGAATTGCCAGAGATTTAAGCAGCGCCTTCTATCGCTTGGTGTAGATGACTCGCCCTATATAGTGGCGGGTTCTGGTAAGGATGGCTACGGCTCTATTATTATGGGGCCAGGGGATAAAATCATAGAAGAAGGGGATCTTTTCATTATCGATACAGGGTCAATTTTTGATAGCTATTTCTGTGACTTCGATCGCAACTTTGCTTTTGGTCATATCTGTGATGAAGCTAGAAAAGCTTATGAAGTGGTTTTTGAGGCAACCGATGCCGGTTTCAGAGCCAGCCAAGTTGGAAATACTACGAGTGATGTCTTTCATGCCATGAATGATGTTATGCAAAAGGGTGGAGCTTTGGGTAATTCAGTTGGCAGGCTTGGACATGGTCTCGGTCTTCAGCTTACAGAATGGCCTTCTAACACTGCTACTGACAACACTATACTCAGACCGGGAGTTATATTAACTCTGGAGCCAGGTATGGCTTATCTGCCAGGAAAAGAAATGGTCCATGAAGAAAATATCGTTATTACGGAATCAGGTCCTGAATGGTTGAGTAAAAGAGCTCCTGAAGAGTTACCGATAATTCAATAAAAAGTTATTTTTTTGCCCTTATAATTTCCAAAATAATTTAGATTAAATTTATTGAAAAATATAATTATTCGTATATAATAATGCGAATCACTATTATTTATATTTGAATAAATCAGAGATAATATTGGTGTTGATAATTTTATAAATACTTAAAGGAAAAATAATGACACAAATGCCAAGTTTTATCATGGGTTTTAGGGAAGGTTTAGAGGCCTTTCTTTTAATTGCTATTACTTTGAAATATATAACTTCAATTAATCAAGGACATTTAAAAAATAAAGTTGTACAAGGAAGTGTTGCAGGTTTAATTATTTCTGTAATTCTGGGACTCTTATTAAGTATATTTGCTGAATACCTGGGTGGTGTCTCAAGCTTAACAAAACTATGGGAAAGTGTCGCTAGTTTAATTGCTTTATTGCTTGTGTCGGTTTTTATTGTTTGGATGATTCGTCATGGAAGCCACATGTCACAATACATTGAAGATCAAGTGGGTCAAAGTGTTTCTTCAAACGCTTTGTTTTGGATTTCACTTATCATTATTGCGCGTGAAGGTACCGAGATCGCAATTTTTTCATTTGCAGGCAAATATCCTTTTGAAATTGTTAGTATGGGAATTCTATCGGCTCTAATACTATCTATATTGATATTCTATTCTTTAGTTAAGATAAATTTATCGCTCTTATTTAAGATTACTTTAGCTTATCTTATTTTGCAAGCTGGGTATTTGTTGGGCTATTCTATACATGAGGGTTTTTCAGCTATGAAAGGCTATGGCATGGTTATGTCGGATAATTATATTTTTGATAAGGCTTTTAATGTTTCAAATACAGTATTGAGTCACAAAAATGGTTCTTTAGGTATCCCATTGCATGTAATATTTGGTTGGTATTCTAAGCCTGAATGGATTCAGTTTATTGTGCAATATTTGTTTACTTTTTCTATGTTCGGTTATTGGGTTTTATATAATAAAAAAACTACTATTAGATAAAAAACAATGACAACAGTTATCCCTGTTGCTGAGATTTTATTCTGCTGGCGTTGCCAGCAGAATAACTAATTCTGTAGTTTAAAGTTGTCACATAAAGTATTATTATGTGAAGTTCTCTTGTCAGTAAAATCTTTAATAACTAATTTGAGATATATTAGCCCTAATGAATGATTCATTATTAAATATTAAAGGTGTATTTTGTGCGGCGATTGACGCCGGTATAAAAAATAATGATGACTTAGATTTGTCAGTTATATCGTTGACAAAAGGCAGTTCTACTGCGGCTGTTTTTACGCAAAATATTTTTTGTGCAGCACCGGTGCTTGTTGCAAAAAATCATCTACAAAACAACCCTAGAGCGCTTTTAATTAATAGCGGTAATGCAAACGCCGGGACAGGTGAAAAAGGTATAGAAAACGCTATTAAGTCTTGTGAATTATTAGCTAGTGAGCTTAATATTAAAGCTGAACAGGTTATCCCTTTTTCAACAGGCGTCATCGGCCAACAACTAGATTTATCTAATTTTGAATCAGGTGTTCCGAGGGCTGTAAGTCAATTATCTGATAGTTCAATTAATGATGTTGCTAAAGGAATCTTGACGACTGATTTGGTCAAAAAATGCTACTCAATATCATTAGAAGTAGATGGAAAAACGGTAACAATTACAGGTATTGCTAAAGGTTCCGGCATGATTAGGCCAGATATGGCAACAATGCTAAGTTTTATTTTTACTGATATAGGAGCATCAAAAGAGGATCTGCAAGACTGTTTGTCATTGTCAGTCAACCAATCATTTAATCGAATTACAGTTGACGGCGATACATCAACAAATGATGCTTGTACTTTAACTGCCACAAACCAATCCGGTGTTCAGCTGAGAGATTGTTTAAACGACTTTCAACTGGCTCTCAATGAAGTGACAAAAAAATTAGCACATATGATAGTGATGGACGGAGAGGGCGCAACAAAATTTGTTGAGATACGCGCTAGTGGTTTGGCTTCAGGTGAAGATTGTCTAGAGGTTGCTTATACAGTAGCTCATTCGCCATTGGTGAAAACAGCGCTTTTTGCAAGTGATGCAAATTGGGGCAGAATATTGGCTGCAGTAGGGCGTTCAAAAGTGAACGGACTTGTTATTGAAAATATTAATATTTATTTAAATAATTTGCCAATTATTTCAGCCGGTGAACTAGATAAGCATTATTCAGAAGAAATGGCGAGCGCCGAGATGTCAAAATCTGAGATTGTGATACGGATAGAGATGGGCGAATCATCATCTTCTGAAAGTGTTTGGACAACTGACCTATCGTATGATTACGTTAAAATTAACGCTGAATATCGTACTTGACAATATTTAATTTCAACAAACTAGGTATTGTCAATAACAAACTGTTTAAAACGTCTAGCGATTGGAGACAGTTCAGCTTCGGCGTGATGAACGATATGCCATTGCCTGATGATAGGAAATGGCGCAACATCGAGCTGCTTAATGATGTTATTTTTTAGTTGTAGATTAACAGAATGCTTTGAAACAAAGCCTATTCCTAAGCCTGCTTGAACTGCTTCAACGATTGCTTCATTAGAGTTAATTTGGATATCAGAGTTGAAATCCAAGCCCGTAAAACGTTCAATTGTAATGCGTGTACCTGAGCTAATTTCTCGAGTCAGTAATGTTTCTTTGCTCAGGTCTTTGATTGAAATATTTTTCTTAGAAAGTAATTCATTGTCAGGATGCACAATAGCAATTAATGGATTTTTCATAAAAGCGCTAGAAATCAACGGAATGTTTTTGGGTGGTTCGCCCATAATAACCAAATCTGCATTTTTATTTTTTAGATTGTCTAGCAAAGCGTGTCGATTGGTAACATCCATATAAAAAGTCATTTTTGGAAATTCATTTTTAAATTTTGATAAAAGATTGCTTACAAATGAGTTTGCTGTTGTAGCAACTGCAATTTGAAGGTGACCAGAATCAGGGTTTAAACTTTGTTCGATTTCTAGTTTTGAATTCTCAACAACATTGATAGCTTTAACTGCCGTCTCATAAATCTTGCTGCCAATAAAGGTAGGAGTGATCTTTTTTCCTTTAATATTAAATATTTTTGCTCCAATATTATCTTGTAATTGCTGCACCTGCATATATACTGCTGGTTGTGTAATATGAAGCTCTTTGCTTGCACTAGTAAAGCCTCCCAATCTAATAACTGCTTCAAAGCTGTAAAGTTGTTTTAAAGTGTAATTAATCATAATAAAACATTATTATTTTATAAATAAATATTATTTTACATTATATAAAGACCCCTCTATAATCAACTTTATTTAAATAAATGTAGGAGTTCAATAATGGATCAATCGAATAGATATGCTGATTTGTCGTTAGACGAAGATACATTAATCGCTAAAGGTAAGCATATATTAGTTACTTATACTATGACACCAGCTGAAGGTTACGGATATTTATCAACTGCTGCTCACTTTGCAGCAGAGTCATCTACTGGGACAAATGTTGAAGTTTCCACAACTGATGACTTTACCAAAGATTTAGATGCGATGGTCTACGAAATTGATGAAGCTAAGGGCATCATGAAGCTTGCCTATCCAAATGATCTTTTTGATCGTAATATAATCGATGGTCGCGCGATGGTTGTTTCATTCTTAACCCTTGCTATTGGCAATAACCAAGGTATGGGCGATGTTAAATGCGCACAGATGCAAGATTTCTGGGTTCCAAAATCAATGCTTGATATTTTTGATGGTCCTTCAAAAGACATTACAGATCTATGGAATCTTTTGGGTCGATCAAGAACAGACGGCGGTTATATTGCAGGTACCATAATTAAGCCTAAATTAGGTTTGCGTCCTGAACCATTTGCAAAAGCAGCGTACCAGTTCTGGCTAGGTGGTGACTTTATCAAAAATGATGAACCACAAGGAAACCAAGTATATGCAAGAATAAAAGATGTTACTCCTTTGGTAGCTGACGCTATGAGTCGCGCACAAGATGAAACAGGTGAAGCAAAAATATTCTCTGCCAATATAACCGCAGATGATCATCACGAAATGTGTGCTCGTGCAGATTATATTCTTGAAACGTTTGCTGAAAATGCCCACCATGTTGCCTTCCTAGTAGATGGTTATGTTGGTGGACCTGGTATGGTTACTACAGCGCGACGTAACTATCCAGATCAATACTTACATTATCATAGAGCTGGCCATGGTGCAGTAACTTCTCCATCCTCCGTTAGAGGTTATACTGCGTTTATACTTGCAAAGCTTTCACGTTTAATGGGGGCTTCTGGTATTCATGTTGGTACTATGGGGTACGGAAAAATGGAAGGTGGTGCGGATGATAGAA
>CAJWTP010000021.1 GCA_913047325.1 uncultured Gammaproteobacteria bacterium | reverse complement strand
AGACTAAATGTCCTAATTAATATTATGGGTAAACGTGCAGAATTCTTGTTTAAGGAATTTGCAGGAGAACTTGGTCTATCAGAAAATCAAACTGGCGATGTCAAATACCATCAAGGCTTTTCCTCTGATATCAATACTGCTAACAATGACATACACCTTGTATTGGGGTTCAATCCTTCGCATTTAGAGTTGGTCAACCCGGTAATTGAAGGCTATGCACGCTACCATCAAGAAAAAGCTGGGGACAAGCAAGGAGACAAAATTCTTCCGGTCCTTATCCATGGCGACGCTGCGTTTTCAGGACAAGGCATTGTGATGGAGACATTAAATATGTCACAGTCAAGCGGCTACACTACAAAAGGAACTGTCCATATTGTCATTAACAACCAAATCGGATTTACTACTAGCAAACAGTACGATGCCAGATCAACGGATTACTGCACTGATGTTGTAAAGATGGTAAATGCGCCAGTATTCCATGTCAACGCCGAAGACATAGAAATGGTAGCCTTTATAACTCGCCTAGCCCTTGATTACCGTATGCGTTATAAAAAAGATGTTGTTATTGACTTGATGTGCTATAGGCGCCATGGCCATAACGAAGCAGATGAACCAGCAGTCACACAACCAATGATGTATAAAGCTATTCGAAAACAGCCCACCACAAGGGCAAACTATGCCGCCACCTTGATTGAACAGAGCGTTATCAATCAGGAAGAAGCTGACAGTATGATAACTGACTACCGAAAAAAATTGAAAAATGGTGACTCAGTCGCCTACAATATTATAGAAACTAAGAAAAAAAGAGCTTGGGAAGTTATCTGGGAGGAATATCTTAATGTTTCATGGCTTGCACCCTATGAATCAGCTATCAGCCATAAAAAGATTAAAGCACTTAACAAAAAACTTCAGGCCGTTCCGTCTGGCTTTGAGGTCCACCCACGAGTCAAAAAGATAATGGTAGAGCGTCAAAAAATGGCCAAAGGCGATATTGATCCAGATTGGGGTTTTGCCGAAACTTTGGCCTATGCCAGTCTGGCTGATGAAGGAAACCACATTAGACTTGCTGGTCAAGACTCAGGTCGTGGCACTTTTTTTCATCGCCATGCAGTGATTCATAATCAGCTCTGCATTGAAGACTACATTCCACTTCAACATATTAGCAAGAAGCAAGGTAAAGTGCAAATAATTGACTCTATTCTCTCTGAAGAGGCGGCGCTGGGTTTTGAATATGGCTATGCAACGGCCAATCCTGATTCTTTAGTTCTTTGGGAAGCTCAATTTGGCGACTTTGTTAATGGCGCACAAGCGATTATTGATCAATATATTGCCTCAGCTGAAGCGAAATGGGGTCGCTTGTCCAACCTCGTTATGTTGCTACCTCATGGTCTAGAAGGGCAAGGACCAGAGCATTCTTCTGGAAGACTAGAGAGATTTCTGCAGCTCTGTGCTAGTCACAATATGCAGGTCTGTGTTCCATCAACCGCTTCACAAATATTTCATCTATTGAGACGACAAGTAATAAGGAAATTTCGCGCCCCTTTGATTATTATGACCCCCAAAAGTTTGCTCCGAAACCCTCTAGCTGCATCACCTTTGAGTACTTTTACTGAAGGAAAATTTAGAGATGTTTATGAAGAGCAGTACGACAATATCAAGCCCAATAAAGTAGATAGAATTGTTATGTGTAGCGGTAAAGTTTTTTATGAATTATTGACTCGACGTCAAGATGATCAAATTAACAATGTCGCGATTCTAAGATTAGAGCAGCTCTACCCTTTCCCAACTGAACTTCTTAAAACCGAGATTGCAAAGTATAAGAACGCTAAGGAGCTTGTCTGGTGTCAAGAAGAGCCTATCAATCAGGGTGCTTGGTATACTTCAAGACACAACTTTATGGACTGTACTAATAAAAATCAAACCCTTGATGTGGTCGCGCGCGACCTTTATTCTGCACCGGCAGAGGGCAGTCTTGGGCAACATAACCTTAACCAGAGCTATATCATCGAGCAAGCTCTTGGTATTCAACCTATAAAGCCTCGCTAGGAGTACATGAATGATTGAAATTAAAGTTCCGATACTGCCAGAATCAATAAACGATGCAACTGTTGCCGTTTGGCACAAAAAACCGGGTGAAAGTGTTGCACTGGATGAAGTTATCGTTGAGGTTGAAACTGACAAAGTGGTCCTTGAGGTTCCCGCAACCGAACCAGGATTGTTGACTAAAATATTAGCTCAAGAAGGTGAAACAGTTAACGAGGAACAGGTTTTAGGCCTTATGAACGACGAGATAGGTGATAAAGGCACAGCAAACAATCCGCCAGAAGATGACGCTGACAAAGCAGAAGTGGAAGAGCCAGAAGAAGCCACTGTAGAGCCTGACGTTGAACCAAAACCTGAAACCGAGACAGAACCTAGCACCGAAGAGACAGAACAACTTGATAACCAAGAAAGCCTTTCGGAGCACCCTCATATAGTAAGTCCCAGTAATCGCATGGAAGAAAGAGTTGCAATGAGTCGTATCAGAAAAACAATTGCAAATAGACTACACTCTGCAACTCAAAGCACTGCAATGCTTTCAACATTTAACGAGGTAGATATGAGTTCTATCTTGGCGATGAGGTCTAGCTATAAAGAGGCATTTGAAAAAAAATACGCAGTTAAACTTGGATTTATGTCCTTCTTTGTAAAGGCTGCAGTTGAAGCGCTCAAAAAATTTCCTACCGTGAACGCATACATAGATGGCGACGAAATTGTCTATCACGCCTATTGTGACATTTCAGTTGCAGTCTCAACTGATCGTGGACTTGTTGTGCCTGTACTCAGAGATGCCCATAAGATGGCAATGCATGACATTGAAAAAGGCATTCTAGATTTTGCCTCAAGAGCGCAAGAAGGGACACTTAATATTGAAGAGATGAATGGTGGTACCTTCACAATTTCCAATGGTGGTGTTTTTGGCTCTTTGCTATCGACACCTATCCTAAACTCTCCTCAAAGCGCCATCTTGGGTATGCATAAAACTCAAGAAAGGGCTATAGTAGTTGACGGCGAGATTGTCATTCGACCTATGATGTATCTTGCGCTGTCTTATGACCACCGGATCATTGACGGTAAAGAGGCAGTGCAATTCTTAATAGCCATCAAAGACGCTCTAGAAGATCCAGCTCGATTATTGTTGAAAGTCTAAAAAGAATTAAATTTTTTTCATCAAATTAAAGCTTTTTGACCCAGTTTCGAGCTTGATACAAACACAGGAGGCATAGGCTGATAATAAGCACAATTGCCGCTTTGTCGGCCCCTGGAAAACCCCAAAATTCTGACATAGTTTTTATTCCTTGATTTATATATTATTATAGCAATCCTGTTTGTGACATTCTTTCATGCCCAAATTCAGAAAGTTTTAACTTTACAAGCACTTTATCAGCGCCGAAATACTGTTTGGTGTCTAGCTTATCTTCAAGTTCCAGTAATAAAGCCCCCGATAACAAGTCAGTTAATGTGGCGCGAACTTCGCCTGTCCAGTAACTACCACTGCGATTATAGTAGTCCAAAACTGCATCGCATACTTGATAGTCCCACAAGCCCTTAGGATTCTCCTTAAAAAGTTGCAATATAAAGCCCTTCATATGTAATTTTTTCATGGGAATAAAAATAAACCTCAGTTGTTACGAATAATTTCAAGCATTATTGACTTTTCGGTAAACATCAAAGTGCCGCCAATAATGGTTAGCATAAGACCGATAATGAAATACCATTCTGGCAATGTTAAGGTAAAAATTGCAATAAATATTACTGCAAAAATACCATAAAAAGCGGCAATTGCCTGCCCTCGACCAACGCCGATAAGAGGAAAGGATTTATACCAAGCAACATAGCAAAAACCAAAACATCCTCCCGCTAGCAATATCCAAATTAGTGGCCAAAAACTCAAACTTGCCAGCATAAGGCCAATGACATCATAATCACTGAATATAACAATCAGTGGCATAATGACAAACAACCAATAGAATACCTCGCCAGTAAAGCGTATCGTAATACCAACATCTGGATCACTCACATCTAATACACGTCCAGCAATAGCACCTTCAATCCCCCAGCCAAAAGCAGCCATAAGGCCGCCGAGTAGCCCTAGCCAAGCGCTATCACTTGGATTTGCTAACTCATTGATCAAGCCGGGCACATAAACACAAATACCACCAATTAGAATAACAGCAATACCAATTGCAGCGCGCTGGCTGATACGCTCGTGATACCAAAGACGCGCCAAGCTCGCACCTACTACAGGATACATTAGCGCTGCTATAGCTGCAAATAAAGGACCCACATAACCAATCGCCAGAAAAGAGCCAAACAATGCGCAAGGACCTCCAAATATCGCACCTAGATAAAACCATTTAGATATTCGAAAGCGTCGAATGGTGCGACCATATTCACCAATTTTACCTAGCACACCAAGCCAAACATACAATGAAAACAGCACGGCAATCGCACTGAATGCGGTAATCACCGCAGCAGTCATTAAATATTCAGATGTGCTGCTAGAACCTAAGTCCACGAAGGGTTTTTCATACCAAACTGCGGTGCCCGGTATATACCAAAGTCCCCATAGCAAGGCGCACCACAAGGCCCAATAAAAGCCCCAACGAATACTTCTCAGTCGATAACTTTCGCGTAGCTGCTCTAATGTTTGCATGCGGATTACTCTCCTACTTTAACTCAATAGTACAACTGTGTTTTAGTGGACCAACCAACTGCTCAGTTTACTCAAAATGATTTATCAACTCGTCTGCAATTTCAAACATGTCAGCTACTACACCGTATTTTGCGATGATAAATATCGAAGCTTCAGCGTCGGTATTAACAGCAATAATGTTTGGCACGTGCTTCATACCTGCCATATGTTGTACGGAGCCTGAAATTCCAAAAGCCAAATAGGTGTTACACGCAACAACAATTTTGCCAGACTGACCTACTTGTCTTGATTTTGGCAGCCAGCCATTATCAGCAATTGGGCGTGAACAGCCTAGAGTAAAACCCATCGTATCTGCCAACTCTTCAAATTGTTCAATATTATCTTCATTTTCAATACCGCGTCCTATCGATAGCAAAAGCTCAGCTTGGGCAATGTCGACATCGCTCGTTGTTTCGGGCTCAATAAACCTTTTATGAGTAGTCCGTGCATTTACGCTTGGTGCAGAAAAGCTGCTCACTGGAACACTGGCTTCCTGTTCAATCGGCTTGTAAGTATTGCCACGCAAGGTGATAAGCACTGTCTCTTTATCTGGAAATTCAAGGTCAACATGCATTTTTTCACCGTATGCGGCACGCGTTGCAATCAAGTCATCACCGTCGTAATTAAGTGCAAAGACATCCGTCGCAAAACCGCATTGTCTCTTTGCAGCAATAATTGGCATACAACTCCAAGCGTCGATACTGTTAGAAGTTAGTACAACCGACGGCGCATATTCATCCAATAGGCTATTTATGACAGCCTCATAAGTATCCGTTTGAAATTGATTTTCCTGTATTAGAACCTCAATAATTTCATCCACACCAGCTATATTTAGCTTTGCACTGAATTCAGCTGGATTACTTGCCAGAACAGCAACATTTACTGAAAACCCTTTCGTTTGCTTAAGCTCAACAGCGGCAGCAATCACCTCAAAAGTTGCGGCAGTCAGCTCGCCTAGGCGGTGCTCCGCTATAACCATTATTTTATTCATTATGTGTCCCCTTTCAATTCTTTGACAATTTCGGCAATTCGCTTCGCCTGTTCAGCAACGGTGCCCTCAATTAACTCTGCTTGAGAATGCTCTGGTGCGTACATCTTGCGTACCTTGGATAGCGATCCCATTTCACCCACCTCAGCATCGGTAAGCCCAAAATCTTTATGTGACATAACCTCTACAGGTTTTGCCTTTGCTTGCTTAATCCCTCTAAGTGAAGCATAACGTGGCTCATTAATACCTAACTGGATCGATAAAACAGCTGGACTCTCCACTGTAATTTCTTCCTCAATACCCGCTTCCAATTCGCGATTAACGGTAATCTGCTGTGCATCAGGTGTGATATCCACTTTTGATACCACCGCGGCATGTGCCCAGTTAAGAAGACCGGCCACACACATACCGGTCGCAGCAAAAGAATGATCAGACGACAAGGTGCCAGTCAAAACATAATCAGCATTTTCATGTTCAGCAACCTTGGCAATTACTTGTGCGATAGCCATCGAATCAGAATCTACTAGCGCATCATCCCACACACGAATGCCGCGTTCACCGCCTTTAGCCAAACAATTTAATAAAACATCCTCTGCCTCATCAGGGCCGACAGTTAAAGGCACTATTTCAACGGCTTCGCCATAAGTTTCTTGAAGATTAAGCGCTAACTCCCAGGAGTAATTGTCCCACTCGTTAATTTCATAGTCTAGAAAATCCACATCGACATTTTTGCCGTCATCGCGTATTTCGTAATCTTCATCAATTATTCCTACCTGTTTCACGGGAACTAAAATTTTCATATTTCACCTATTTTTTTTATGTTGTAAATAATATTCAATTAACTGTCTATACAAACATGGCGCATCGTTGCCATAGCACTACTAAAGCGGCTGTACTCTAGTCATCTGCAAGACAGTTCTCAACCAATTCTATAATCTCGATTACTTCCAGCTTATCATCGCTACCTGTTGATTTGACCGCATCTTCAAACATGTTCATGCATTTCGGACAATTCACAACAAAAGCATCAATTCCTTCTATGCTTGCTGCCTCTTTCATACGAAGTTCAGAAGGTTTTTCGATGTCGATTGGATCTGGCGTCCAAATACGACCACCTCCAGCACCACAACAGAACGCATTATCTCGATTGCGTGGCATTTCAACAATCTCTACACCAATGCTACCCAAAACTTCTCGTGGTGCATCATACTCTTTGTTTAAACGACCCAAATGACAAGAATCATGGTAAGTCACTCTTTTGCTCAATTTACGTGCCAAGGGTATTTGGCTGTCAGTTAACATCTGACGAACCAATTGGGTTGCGTGCAGCACGTCATAATTTCCGCCAAGCTCAGAATACTCATTCTTTAACGTGTTAAATGAATGCGGGTCTGTTGTAACAATACGGCTAAAATCACAGTCGGCCAAGGTTTTAATGTTGTTTTCTGCCAAATACTCAAAAAGCCCCTCTTCGCCAACTCTTCTAACGTCATTACCAGCACTCATTTCACTTTCAAACAAGATGCCAAAATCAACGCCACTGGTCTTTAAGATGCGTGCAAAGCTTTGACACACTTTTTGGTAACGCGGATCCAGTGAAGCATAATCACCAACAAACCATAACAAATCAACAGGCTTCTTACGCGCATCTTTAATATCAAAATCGAGTTTTTTTGTCCAAGCAGCACGTTTGCGCTTATTCTCTCCAATGGAGTTGCCTTTCTTTTGTAGGTTTTGCAACGCAGTTTGAACCGCGGGATCCATCTCACCCTCTTCTATTAAGGCGCGTCGGATATCTACCATCATAGGCACGTGCTCTATACCAACCGGGCAGATTTCTTGACATGCGCCACAGGTTCTGCAAGACCATAGAGTTTCTGGGCGAATTTGATTAACACCGTCACCCACTACTTTTAGCAAAGGTGCCTCAGGTATTTTGATTTTTTGCAAAGTATTATTGGATAATTCACGCAAACTTAATATCATGTCTCTTGGCGACAAAGGAAAGCCGCTAGCATTGGCAGGACAAGCCTCATGACAACGACCGCATTTAGTGCAGGCATCGGTATGCAACAACTGTTTCCAATTAAAATCTGTAATACTGCGTACACCAATACTTTCTGCTGTGGCATCAGTTATTGGTAAACGTGCAGGCGAACGACGGTTGCGCACAACCAGTGACACCAATGCAGTAAAGATATGCTTAGCCTTGGTAAAAGGTAGCAATGAAACGAATAAGAAAGCAGTTAGAGCGTGAAACCACCACAAAAAATAACGAAAAGATTCGGCACCTTCAGATGTTAAATACATCGATTTCATTGCTTCGGCAAACAGAGTGCCGACGGGCGACCACCAGCGATAATCCCAGACTGTAGGATCATCTTGCAACCAGATAAGACGATCGGCCTCCAGTACATAACCGGTTATCATAATAATAACAAGATTCCAAAGGAAAAGCCAATCTTCAAATCGATACCAACTACGATCATAGTCTGGCTCTTCTTGGGTGCGATCTGAACGGGCATAATTTAATTTAGGTAGCGCCATCCATTTACGCCGATACATCATATACAGAAGACCAATAGCAAAAGCCAGACCTGCTATATCGAGAACAAAAGAAAACCATAGGTAGAACTCGCCATACCAAAAAATCATCCTGCCTGTTATAGGTCGCAATATGTCGTAATCCAAGGTAATGGTGACGGTGCCAATAAAAAGCAAAACAAAAGAGAAAAAGATAAGGGCATGCATTAATCCAGCAGAGCGATCACGCCGACGCAAGGTTCTGTGACTCAGCAGATCTTTGATCATGTCAACAATGCCTTTTTTGATATGAGTCAAACTGAATGGCTGTCCACGGTTGTATTTACGTACTTGAATATAACAGCCGTAGAAAAAGATAGCGGTTGAAACAAACGCAGCAAGATAGAAAGTAACAGACATCCACAATGGGAAATCTTGCTGCACAATACGTGTGACGACCTGTGCGTCATGTTCTGGGTTAATCATACTTAACAAGCTTTATTAAAATTAAATAAAATTTCGATCTATAATACCGCCCGTTTGGGGCCAGCAAGCACAGGCCCTAAATACTACGTCAAAAACCGCATCGCATTATGTAAGCATTGTTTTAGCTTTCGTATTCAATTTCAAAGGTGTCGCCCGGCATGTGTGGAGCGCCCCATACGGCAACTTCACGACGGTAAGGCTTAGGATGCTGAGGGTCATCTAGCTCAATCTCGCGTGCCAAACGTTGGCCGTCAAAAGTTGCATCAGCCATCAGCTTAGGCGCCCAAGCATCACCGATAACATAAACACCTTTAACGTCATTTTCGGCCCACTCATCTTTTCTCGTCTTCAAACCTTCGTAAAGCTCGGTATTTGAGTGACGACCCGTACAAACAACCAATGAGTCAAATTCGTGCCAATCGAAATGAGTATTCTCACGACGCGGCAATTTACCTGGTCCACGATATTCACGACGATAACCATCGCCAAAAATTGGATATAGCTGTATGCGATTAGCTTCGGCTTTCGAGGCCCAAACATCACCGATTACCTCAATACCTAGTTCATGCATCATGCGGTGCATATTGGGTGCTTCTAAAGTGAAGTGCATATAATTACCCAAAGAAACTCCGGAAGCAACCGTTACTTGGTGGCCATCTTCTGTCAACTTCTGTGCAAGACTTGGCGCCATGTAGTAAGGGTCACAATTAAGAATCAGCACTTTTTTGCCAATTGGCTTACTGCCTTCAAGCACCTGTTCAGGCGTTAAGTGGGTAGGAGTACTTGTATCAATACCCTCAACAGGATCGTGTGTTAAGGCATTGTTGCCATCCGTATTCCAAGAGGCTCCTGTTGCAATCACAATCTTATCTGCACCGTACTCCAAACAATCATCTACTGTCAATGGTTTCACTCCCAAAGCAATTTGTGAATCTTTGTTTTTCTTAACAAGTTTATCCAGTTGTACTTCGCGATAATCACGATGATAACCCCACTCACCCAAACCAGGCAGTGTTGCAATACTATTAGTTGAGCCGCCTATCTTTTCACCAGAATCAACCAAATGAACCGTATAGCCACGTTCCATCAACACCCTTGCACATTCAGAACCTGAAGGGCCTGAGCCAACAACTAGGAAAGAGTCATCAGAGCCAGCTTTCGGGAATTTCTCAGGATGCCAGCCACGGCGATACTCCTCACCAGAGGTAGCATTCTGGGTGCAGATCATCGGTGGTCCGCCAATTTCCCAACGAGAAATACACACATTACAACCGATACATGTGCGAATATCATCAACTCTGCCTTGATTAATTTTCTCCGGCAAGAAAGGGTCAGCAATTGAAGGGCGTGCGGCACCAATAATATCAAGCTGACCAGAGCGAATAACTTCAGCCATCTTATCTGGGTCGGTAAATCTACCAACACCTAATACTGGTTTTTTAGAAACCTGCTTAATAAAGCGCTGCCATGGAAGCTGGTGACCTTGAAGGTAGAAGCGCGAGGGTCCTGCATCTTCACCCCATTCAGCAATATCACCAACGTTGACGTCCCAAACATCAACAAAATCATCTGCAAGTTTAACAAACTTAAGAGCATCTCGCTCAACTTCAACACCAGCATCGGCAATCAAAGTATCTACTGCAAATCTTGTTGCAATAGCACAATCATCACCGACAGCTTGCTTAACTTTTTCCAATGTTTCAATCCAGAATCTAGCACGGTTTTCTAAAGAGCCGCCATAACCATCGGTTCGCTTATTGTAATATGGAGACAAGAACTGAAGTGGCAAGTAGGAATGAGCGCCGTAGACATAAACAATATCAAAACCCGCATCACGAGCACGTTTCGCAGCATCAACATAATAACCCTGAACCATCTGAATATCATCCAAGTCCATTTCTTTACAGTAAGTCATAGTCTCAAATTCAGAGGCGTACTGGCTTGGACCTCGCGGTGTACAGCGTGACTCCATGCAAGGCGCATGCGAGCCGCCATACCACATTTCTACACCACATAAACCGTCATGCTTGTGCACAGCATCAGTCATTGCACGCAAGTTACGAACATCACCCTCATCCCACAATCTTGCAGAAAGACGATGAGTATCATCTGATTCTGGATGAATTGATAGATATTCGGTATTAACCGCTGCCCAACCACCTTCTACTTTAAGTGAGCGGTTTGCCGCCTGGAATCCAGGCTTGTCGGACCCGGCTCCAATGCAGTGAGGGACTTGATAAAAGCGGTTTCTTAAAACTTTTGGGCCTATTTGAATAGGCTCAAATAAAATGTCATGTTTTGAATCTCTAGCCATAATTATTCTCCTGATTATTATTGGCTATTATGTTTATTCAGGAGATTATTATCTTTGATTTACATCAAGAATCCTAATATAACTATGATCAAAAATTAGAAAAGCGGGCAATCTTTTGTTAATTATCTAAGTTGTACGATTAGTCTTGTCTGAGTTGTAAATTGGCAGCTTGTGCACTGTGGCTGCGCAATTGTTAGTACTGCCTTTAATCTCTAACTCTGTACCAATTGCCGAAAATTCTGCAACAATCTTAACAATCGCTAACGACTTATTTAACGCTGGCGAGAAGTTTGGCCCTGTAACAACACCAATTTTCTTACCGTCTTTAAACACTTCAGCATCAGCATCAATAACACGATCTGTATCAGCAATAATACCGCAAACTTTTACTTTTTCTTTGCCAATTGCATCCATGCAAGCCTCCTTGCCTCGGTAATCAGCCTGCTTATCCCTGGATACCGCAAACCCCAAGCCAACCTCCCAAGGAGAATTGCTTTCATCCATGTCAAAAGGGTAGAAAAGCAACCCTGCTTCGATGCGAATTGCGTCAATACAATTAAACGAACCAGTCATAACGTTTTCGGATTTACCATGCTCTAAAATACCATCCCAAATTGCAACAATATCATCTGCTTTTGCAAAAATTTCATAGCCTCGCTCACCGGAAAATCCTGTTCTTGAAATAATGCAATTACGGCCAAACAATGTTGTTGACTGTTGATGAAAATATTTAATGGCGTGGATATCAATCGGTGTATGTGGTGCTAATACATCTACTGCTTTCGGGCCTTGAAAAGAAATATCATGTAGATCGTCATCAAATTGAATGATGACATTTTTACCCTTAGCAGATTTTTCAACCTGTTCCATTGCTGTGCCACCCCCATGAACCAAAAAAACATGATTGGGTGCCAAATTAAACACAATGGTATCATCAGTAAAACCGCCTTCTTCATTCAAAATAATGGCATAAACTGAACATCCAACAGGAATTTTTGTCATATCTCTGGTGACAACATGGTCTGCAACAGCGAGTGCATCAGGACCCAATAAATGGATTTTTTTCAATCCAGAGACGTCGAACAAAGCAGCCGCAGTCCTGACCGCCATATGCTCATCGTTGACATCTTGACTGTACTCCCAAGCAACACCCATATCATTCCATTCACCTAATTCTGCACCAAGACTTTGGTGGCGCTTTGCAAGCGCAGAGTGTCTTTTATAGCTCATAATTTGTTCCTTATATATTTCTAGACTTAGTATCCAAATAGCGCAACAAAGAATTGTCTAGATATATTCTTTGATCGCCTAACCAAAATGCAAGAGCAATTTAGCACAGGAATCTGGTTGTTAGTGCTAAAGTGAATTTGCTAATACACTGAATTCATCTCACTCCCAGATACGTATTTTTTACATACTCATTATTCATCAAGTTGGCACTTGAGTACTTGACCTAACTCAAGAACATATGAGGTATTAGATATCTCTAACGCGAACTCCGCATTCTGCTCCACCAATACAACTGCAACGCCTTACGTTTCATTTAAATCTACCAAATACCTTTAATTGGTACAAAATAGCAGCTTTAATATAAATTTAAACAATAAAAAAGGGCGATATCAAGTACCGCCCTTTTGGTAACACTTACAACATATTATTGATGCTTGTTATACTTTTCTTGCTCGCTATTGTTGCCAGCAATAATTATACCAATCATCATGATTACAGCAATCGCGGTGTACCAACCGGCACCACCGTCTGCTCCAACGAACATGCCAATATCTGCAAATGCTGCATCCCAACTTTCTAATGGAAATCCCATAATTATCTCCTTATTTAATTAAGCTTCAGATTCTGAACTAGACATACCCTCTGGGAATGCCTGAGCAGGAACCTTAACAGGATCAAGTCCTTTAACTTGAACCGCATCTGGGACACGCAACATTCCTACTGATTTCAGTAGTAACGATACAAGGTATCCTGGAACAAAGCCCGCAAGGAACATAACTACGGCACTCACTAATTGTCCAGTGAATGAGATAGTTGCTGCATCTTCAGGAGCGAAAGCACCCAAAGCAGGATAGCCAGAAGCTAAGATACCCAGCATAACCATACCAAATATACCGATAGTTCCGTGAATCGTAACCGCACCAACAGCATCATCAATGCCAAAGCCTTCTAGCCAATCAGCACAAGGTTTAATAATCGCACCGGCAACGGTAGCAATTATAATCACAGTTGATCCGAAGTAGATATCCAAACCTGAGGCAACAGCAATAATACCAGCAAGGGCACCAGACATCATCCAGAAAGGATCTCTTGTCTTAGCCCAAGCTCCGATAATACCGCCTGAAGCTGCCAAAACAATGTTAAAGGCAAGCGCCGACAATGTCATTGGAGTACCATAAATGGTAGTTCCTTCACCACCGTACCAGCTCCATGCTTCACCAGGCAGAATAATACAAGCCATCAAGAAGCCGAAGAAGCCAACGATAATCAGCAACAAGCCAATCACTGTAGCCATCATATTATGACCAGCGATATGGTTCGCTGAACCATCCGCATTGAATTTGCCCACACGTGGCCCTAAATTAATTAGAACACCGAGCGCAAAAAATCCAGCGACAGCATGTACACAACCAGCGGCACCGAAATCATGAAAGCCCCATTGGGTAACAAGCCATCCATCGGCATGCCATCCCCAAGCGGCGGCTATAATCCAAGCGAACGAACCTAAAACAATGGCTAAGATAACAAAACCAGCGGTCTGTATTCTTTCAATCAGAGCACCTGACGCGATTGATGCGGTAGTCGCAGCAAACAGCGCAAAAGCACCCCAGAACACACCGGAAGCATGATCTCCCATGTTCGGTCCCATGTATTGGGCTGAATCGCCCCATGGTAAAGCAATAGCGTTGGCATAGGCAATACCAGATATTGCCATATAGCCTTCCGATCCCGTGAATCCAGTTGGTAAGGCCCAGTAGAACCACCAACCGAAGAAATAAAACGTCACGATCGTAAACGCGAAAGCTAAGAGATTTTTGATACCTGAAGACAGTACATTCTTCACACGGGTTGCGCCCATTTCATAGGACAGAAACCCAACATGAATCAGCAACATCAGAGGTATCGTTAGGAAGTAATATGCTTCAGCAAAAAAAGTGTTTGTCACCTGTGCTTGAGCAATTACAGCTGCAATTTGTTCTTCCAAAACAATTCTCCTTTTATTAAAAAAATAAAAAACATCTCCTTTTTCTTGATAAGAAAATTTCTCTCCTATCAGGGTAAATAGTATATAGTATGAAAGGAATCAAATCCACTATATTTATCTTTTTTTGATTTCAAAAAAGATAAAACTAAAAGTAAGTTTGTGGATGATAGGTTTTTCAGAAAAAAATCTATAGAATGTTTAAACGCGTATTTTCCGTAGCAGAAAAATTGACCTTAAGACCGTCCAAATTTTTCCATAATAAACTTATATATCTTTTCACCAACTTTTTCTGGAGCCTCTATCAATAATGAATGTTTATAGTGCTTCAAAATACAGAGCTCAGAATTATGCAGTCTATCTGCAATTAAGCGATTAAGTCTAGGATTACAGCCCCCATCGTTCTCGCCTGTAAGGACTAGACAGGGATGCATTATTTCATCTAGCCAAGGTGACATTTCTGTTTCAGAATAGATTCTAAATACCTCTAAAAAAACCTCTGCATCAGTCTCCATGACTTGCTCTAAACGCAGCTCTACATCAGCAGGACTCTTTTCAATAAATTCATCCGTAAACCATCTATCTGTAAGAGTTCCAAGAACACGGTCTATCCCCTTTTCTTTCATGCTTTTAATTACAGCTTGAATTTTTTCACTATCCTTATTTGTTCGAAAGGCAGCGGTACTGAGTAGGCAAACTGAATTTACACTTTTCGGGTACTTTTTTGCATAGGCTGGACTAATCATTCCACCCAAAGAATGCCCGACAATATGCATTTTTTCAGTGTTGGTTTTTCTTCGTAGCGCCTCTAAATCTTCAACCAGCTCTTCTAGACTGTATGGCAATAATCCTTTGGGTGATTCACCATGACCACGAAGATCATAGGTAACACATGTAAAGTCATTTTCTAAGCATTTAATGACACCATTCCAGGCAGTTTTTCTGGCCCCGATACCATGTACAAAAAATATTGCAGGACCAAGACCTCTGACTGAATATGCACAATCTATACTTTTATTTACCATTCACAATTATTAGTTTAAGTATTGACCCTAGGAAAAATATGGAATCACATCCTCTGAAAATCGATGGATTGATTCCATAGTATCATCGTGGCTAGCTCCAAAATTCATATTTAAGATAACGCGATCAATACCAACTTCCTTGTAAGGGGATAGCTTATCGATCATCTCCTCAGCTGTGCAAACAAGTAAGCTTTCTGCCAACTCTTCAATACTTTGTTTTCTTGGTAAAACTTTAATCATGCCTTTATTTACAATACCGGGACCTGTGAAGACGTTATCAAACCGGGAATAATATTCATAAGCCATCTCTATTTTTTCCTTTCTGTCCAACTCATTTTTTACAATAAAGGCGACCCTAGAGAGTGAGATAGACAGATCTTTACCTTTATCTCCAAGCTCTGCTTTAGCGCGTGCAAAGCCATCTACTTGGTCTAACATTAGTTGATGGTCGCCAGAAAGTGGCGTTGTCATAATATGGAAGCCACGTTTTGTGCATGCATAGATTCCTTCTGGATCCAGAACTGCCATCATAATGCTTGGTCCGTTCTCAGTCATTGGTCGAGGCATTACAGTAAGTGATTCAAAATTATAATGCTTACCATGCCAAGACACCTCTTCTTCCGAAAGTAGTTTTTGCAAAACCTCCAACGACTCATTGAACTTTTCGCGACTGTCTTCGAGTGGTGAATCTAATTGCGCCATTTCACAAGCAAAGGCTCCTCTCCCAACCCCTAGTATTAATCTGTTGTCAGTAAACATTTGAGCGGCAATAACTTCTCCTGCAAATACTCTCATATCATGAATAGGCAAGACAGCTACAGCGGTGATGATTTTTATTTTTTTTGTGGCGCCTGTAATTTTTACTGCAAACTGAAGTGGTGCTGGCATCATTAAGATGTTTATTAAATGATGTTCAGTTATTCCAACACTGTCATAACCACCTTGATCACAAAGAATAGCCTGCTCATACATATCCTGGTAGAGGCGATAGCCGGTATATTTTTTGTTTTTCAAATATGATGATAGCTGCTGACAGAATTTCATAATATAAACACAATTAAACGTGCCTTAATTTTGAAAGATTAGCTTCCATACTCTTCAACGATACTTATAACTTCTTCTTTAAACTTCATTTCATAGTTTCTTGCGAACTCTTTCAAGGTGCATAATGTAGATGGGTCTTTAATTAAGTCGGTATAAATTAGACCATCAAGATGATCTAATTCATGTTGAAAAGTTCCCGCACTAATACCCTTAGAGACAAAACTGACACTTTCGCCATTTCTATCTAGTCCTTCAACTTTTATCTCTGGGCAACGTTCTACCTGGCCCCTTAAATTGGGAACTGACAAACAGCCTTCATAAACAGTAATTCTTTTATCTGTCAAAAAAGTAATTATAGGATTAATCAGAACCGTCAATGGGATATCGGGCTTGTAGGGATAGCGAGGATTTCCTTTAACTTCAACTACACACACTCTCAGTGGCACAGCGATTTGCGTTGCAGCCAAACCGGCTCCGTTTGCATAACGCATTGTATCAATCAAATCATCAACAAGCTTCTGAATTCGTTTAGATGGAATTTCATCCTCAGGTACGGATTTTGCAATCTGACGCAAAGCCGGATTACCTATCTCTACAATTTCTCTTATCATTGTTTCCTTTTAGAGTAGTTTTTCATATATTAAAAAATTACTTCAAGCTCAACAAGATTTCATCGACGATGTCGTTAGATGTTCTAGGGTTTGTAAAAGCAAAGCGCAATACCGGTTTATCACCAACCATAGATGGCACGACAAAACACACTTGTTTCCTTAGTTGGTCAGTTGACCAATTCTTGTAATCCTGCCAATCCCAACCAATACGCTCAAACACAACCACAGACAAGGTAGGGTCAATTAACAAGGATAAATAAGATGTTTTATTGATTTGAGTTGCGGCGTAGTAAGCCATATCAAGAGATTGTTGAACTGCTTGGCGATATGCATCAATACCATACACTGATAATGAAAACCATAACGGCAATCCACGAGCACGCCTTGATAGGTGGAAGGCATAGTCTGAAGGGTTGTCGCCCTCTTCATCTTCATGCAAAATATCAAGATAGCCCGCTTTTTGAGCGTGAACCTCTGAGGCCAAATGCTTGTTACGATAAATAACCGCTGCACAATCTAGCGGCGCAAACAACCATTTGTGTGGATCGACAATAAAAGAATCTGCTCTTTCAATGCCACGATAAAGCTCTCGCACTTTGTCCGACAACAAGCCGGCCCCGCCATAAGCGGCATCAACATGAAGCCAAATATTGTTTTTGTTTGCATAGTTTGCAATGCTTTCAATATCATCAATCACACCTAAGTTGGTTGTCCCTGCTGTTGCCACAACCGCAAAAATATCATATGCTTGGTATTTGCCCGGATGAGCATCTAGCTCTTTTACAATGGACTCGGCAGTTAATCGATAGTGTTCATTGCTAGGGACAGCAATCACTTCACAATCCATCACCTTGGCAGTACTCTTAACTGATGAGTGCGCTTGGTCCGAACAAAGAATTGCCAGACGTTTAGTGGAATCTGTCTGTTTTTTTCTATACTGTTCTCTGGCAACTACAAGTGACGAAAGATTGCCATTGGTGCCACCTGCAACAAAGCAGCCTCCCGCATCTCTTGGCAATCCTACCAAATCAGCGATCCAACGTATCACTTGATTCTCCAGCCACACAGCGCCACTGGCCTCTTGCCATGACACACCACACAATGAACCAGCAGAAACTACCAAATCAAAGATCATAGATGCCTTGGTAGGCGCAGAAGGAATAAAGGCTAGCATTCTTGGTGAATCTACTGAAATGATGCTTTCTTCTATAGTGTTTTTATATTGATCAAAAACGGCCTCAATCGAGTTACCTTCCTCATTGATCAAGCTAGGAGCATTTTTTTTAAAAAAATCAACAG
This sequence comes from uncultured Gammaproteobacteria bacterium, assembly GCA_913047325.1. Lineage (GTDB taxonomy): Bacteria > Pseudomonadota > Gammaproteobacteria > PS1 > Pseudothioglobaceae > Pseudothioglobus. The sequence goes on along the minus strand of CAJWTP010000021.1, from coordinate 7,312 downwards.
ATTTAGGGTAATCCAAGGCAATTGGATCCATACTCAATCTTTCGATTGTATGTGAAACAACATTCAATAATATTCTGGATGCTTCGTCATCAAACTTGTGCATAATTTTTCAATAACCCCTCATATAATATAATAATTTCTTATAGCTAGTAAGGACAGTTTTGACAACTGTTGTTACAGCATTTCCCTTGTTTAATTAGATACCAAGCACTATAAATATATAGATTTTCTTTTAACTCATAATCAACATGCTCAATCAATCCTGATTGCTCACGATATGGTTCAGCAAGAATCTGTACATGACTCATTCCTTTTTCATTAACAAGTAGAATAATTCTGTCATTGATTACTTCTGACAGGCAGGTTGGACAAAAACAATCCTGTTCAAAAACAAGCGGCATTATAGGTGGAAAAGCAACACACCAACAACTACCAGACTTATCGCCAGCGCCACAATAAAAACCTTCTTGGCATTGAGAACATTGCTTCACTGTCATGGTCACCCGGAATTGTATTTTAAGATTCAATTTTGACACTGAAGCCAAAACAATGCAACAACAATTATTTACAAATATTATTATTTAACTTTTCATAAAATATCTTATCAATTGCAAAGTAAAAAACCGCTTATTTGGTGGTTTTTTGAATCAATAAAGATGAGTTCAATTAAAAACTAGGCCACACCAGTTTTCAAATAAGGTTAACGAAGCTTTGTTATTAGCTGGTAAATTTTCAGTAACACTAGATTTAAAATAAGCAAAACCTTCGACACCTAACAATTCTTCAATCGCCTCTGGTATGCCAGGAATTTTCAGCCATCCATCCAAAGTATGACCGCAAACTTCAGGATGAAACTGACAGGAATAGGCGTATTCACCGACTTGCATAACATGATTTTTACAATTAGTTGATGTGGCTAAAATTATTGCTCCTTGTGGAGGTCTGACTACCTCAACTAAATGAACATTCACCCATTTGGTAGCGCCTCCAAGATTCTGTAAGAGTGGGTGGCTTAATCCCTCTTCGGTTGGCTCAATTTCAAATAAACCGATCTCATAACGATCAGTTTTTTCAGCTCTACCACCGATAGCGTCAGCAAGTAATTGGTGTCCAAAGCATATACCCAAAAAAGGCATATTCAATTCCTGTACTGCAAACTTTATCGCTTTTTTCTCTTCGATCAGCCAGGGATATTTGTCTTCCTCCCAAATATTCATGGAGCCGCCCATTACCCAGAGGCCGTCATACAAAGTCAAATCGGGAATCTCATCCCCAGCATGTAAATCTATTTCAGTAAACCTAACACTCTGTTTTTCGGCAAAGGTGCGAAATATGCCTGGGTTTTGCGATGGCATATGCTTAAACACAAGAATATTTTTTTCAGACATAATTTATTTTTTCTAAGAAAGTTAAATTATTATGCTGAAAAATTCACCCGGTCACTACTAAAAAAATTCATAACAACATGAATTTAGTCGCTCGGAGGTTTTATCAGTCTGATAATTCCTGATAGGTAGAAGTGAAAGCGGCAATTGCTTTATCTAAATCCTGCTTAGTGTGTGCCGCCGATATTTGTGCTCTGATTCTTGCCTTGCCTTTTGGCACGACAGGAAAGAAGAAGCCGATAGCGTAGATGCCATGTTTTAATAATTCTCTTGACATCTTCTGTGCTAGTTTTGCATTTCCTAGCATTACCGGCACAATAGGATGGTCACCATCATCAACATCAAATCCAGCTTCCTGCATCCCTTTACGAAAGTAGTGCGTGTTTTCTTCTAGTCTATCCCTAAGTTCAGTCGAAGATGAAAGCATATCCAAAACTTTAAGTGACGCAGCGCAGATAGAAGGAGCAACAGTATTTGAGAACAGATAAGGGCGCGAACGCTGCCTTAGCATATCAATAATCTCTTTACGGCCAGACGTATAACCGCCAGACCCACCGCCGAGCGCCTTGCCGAATGTGCCGGTAATAATATCGACACGGTCCATCACATCACAGTATTCATGAACTCCCCGACCCGTCTTACCCATAAATCCGACTGCATGACAGTCATCATGATGGACCATAGCGTCATACTTGTCTGCTAAGTCACACACTTTATCAAGCTGTGCAACCGTACCATCCATCGAAAAAACACCATCAGTTGTAATAAGGATGCGTCTTGCGCCGCCCTGTTTAGCCTCGATTATCTTGGCTTCAAGATCTTGCATGTCGTTATTTTTGTAGCGAAATCTTGCCGCTTTACAAAGACGCACACCGTCAATGATAGAGGCGTGGTTAAGTTCGTCAGATATGACCGCGTCTTCTTGCGTTAATATTGTCTCAAAAAGTCCAGCGTTGGCATCAAAACAAGCGGCATAAAGAATCGTATCCTCCATCCCAAGGAATTCAGTAACCTTGTTTTCTAAAGCCTTGTGAATGCTTTGAGTACCACAAATAAAACGTACAGATGACAGACCAAATCCCCAGTCGCTATAACTATCTTTAGCGGCGGCAATCACTTCGGAGTTGTTTGCTAAACCAAGGTAGTTATTGGCACACATATTGATTACTTCACTACCATCCTCTAATGTTATTGCGTTTTTTTGATGAGAAGCTATGACTCTTTCGGTTTTCCATAGGCCCGCCTCTTCTATCGCTTCTAAATCTTTTATTAAGCTAGCTTTTGCACTCTTATAACTCATCCTAATTCCTTTTGAATTAATCTTCCCAATTAAGAATTACTTTACCAGATTGACCTGAATTCATAACATCAAAACCTTTCTGAAATTCTGTATAGTGGTAGTGATGGGTTATAATTTTATCAAGCGGTATTCCAGTTTGCACCATCATCAAGCCTTTATACCAAGTCTCGAAAATTTCACGGCCATAAATACCTTTTATCTGCAAACCTTTAAATACAACTAGGTCCCAATCGATACCAGAACCCTGGGGCATAATAGCCAACATCGCTATCTTGCCACCATTAATCATTTTCTTTAGCATATCACTAAAAGCTTGGGGCGAACCTGACATCTCTAGTCCGACATCAAAACCTTCAAAGATTCCTAAACTCACCATTAACTCAGTTGTTATTTCTTCCTTGGTTACATTTATCGGAACTATATTAGGGAGAATCTCTTTAGCAAGATTTAGACGATAGTCATTAAGATCAGTAATAACAACATTTCGAGCTCCACTATGCATCGCCACCATCGCTCCCATAATGCCAATCGGTCCTGCGCCAGTAATTAGCACATCTTCCCCTAACATGTCAAACGACAGTGCTGTATGAACCGCATTGCCATAAGGGTCAAAACAAGCCAGCAGGTCTGTAGGGATCTCTCTACTTGGTTTAAATACATTTTCTGCAGGGACTGAAACATATTCAGCAAAAGAGCCTGTCCGATTGACACCAACCCCAATCGTATTTGGGCACAGATGTTTTTTGCCGCCTAGGCAGTTGCGACAACGACCGCAAACGATATGACCTTCAGCACTAACCACGTCTCCAATCTCTAGGTCAGTCACATTTTGACCCATTTCTGCAATAACACCGGCAAATTCATGGCCAGTTGTCATTGGCACAGGTATTGTTTTTTGCGCCCAAGCATCCCAATTATAGATATGAATGTCTGTACCACAAATTGCTGTCTTTTGCACTTTGACTAGAACGTCATTATTGCCCACTTCCGGCATCGGAACATCTTCCAACCAAATCCCTTTTTTTGCATGACTTTTTACTAATGCTTTCATAGCCTTACTCCTGTGAAATTGTTTCTTAATTGCTGCGCCAAGATTGACTGAGAGTTGAAAGGAACATTTTAATTACACCAGTGGTGACAGGGTTTAATATTTTACTCTTTCAATTGAGATTAATTCAATTCAGACACCATAATTCATAAAAAGTGCTATGATAGAATTTCAATAGAGTTAATTTCATTATCAAAGCTGCTTTGATAAATCAATGAGTTAGATATGCTAATTGAAGAATTGCAAGTTGGAAATCAGTACACGAACGATGAAATTCGCTCGACCTTTCGTTGTTCCTTACAGTCAGGAATGAACAAATCAAACACGACCAACACGCTCGTGCTAATTATTAACCATATTAAATCCATTTACCATGATAGGTGGTTTGATAACAAAGTTCATCATATTGGTAAGGGTCAGGTTGGTGACCAGACAATGACACGTGAAAACAAAACTCTATCAGAATCAATTACAAATGGTGTCGACCTTCATCTTTTTGAAGTGTTTAGGACGGGAGTATATATCTATCGTGGCCAGGTCCATCTATACGAAAAACCATATCAAAAAGAGCAACTCGATAAAAACGGAAATCCTAGAAAGGTTTGGGTTTTCCCTTTAGAGTTTGATGACAATTCTAGACCGATTGAAAATTCTGAAATTGAAGAGCTTTTTCAAGCTAAATTCAATAAAGCACAGAAACTTGGCAATCAAGAGTTGGAAGATAAAGCAAATAACCTGCCAGATATACTTGGATATAGAGAAGTCGCTGCCGTTCGTAACCAGAGAAACCCTTATGTCGTTGCCTACACCTTAAGAAGAGCCAATGGGGTCTGTGAGTTGTGCGAACAACCGGCGCCCTTTAATAGACCCAATGGTAAACCTTACCTTGAAGTGCACCATGTTAAGCATTTAGATGATGGTGGAAATGACATGACAGAAAATGCTGTGGCCTTGTGCCCAAACTGTCACCGAATGATGCATTCACTTAATAGAAAAAGTGACATTGATATATTAATATTATCAAAAAAAATAAAGAAAATTTAATGATATAGGCATTTTAAAGATTGAAAGATGGTCGGGACGAGAGGATTTGAACCTCCGACCACTTGACCCCCAGTCAAGTGCGCTACCAGACTGCGCTACGCCCCGAAATTACAAAAATTTTTTCCTTATTTAAACTTTCCATAAACAAAACCAGCAATAAAGGCTATCAAGCCAAAAGGTAGTGATCTTGACAACCACATAAATAAATGAGCTTCGTTTGGAGTTATTAGGAATTGAGGCATCGTAACTGAAGTTGATATAAAGAGACTCCAGGCAAAAAAGAGCTGCGCATAGTCTAAGGGTATGTTCCTAGAGTCTGATTTTGGTTTTATAAGTCTAAAAAAAAGATAACCAAAACCAACTGAAATAACTACTGCAAAAACTTCAATTAATCCCATTCTAAAATCTCCAATTTCGCTACACCTTATAAAAAAAATTAAATTATGATTTCGTAAATAAGGCCTTCAAATTCCCTTATTTCGAAAAAAATAGTATATTTTACCTAGCGATATAAGTCCATTAAACTATTAAATTCAAGCCACATATAGGACACTCAGAGTCTTTAACAATTTTAACTTTTCTAAAGCTAAGATCTAAGGCATCAACAAGCATTAACACGCCACAAAGCTGCTCACCCAAATTCAGCAATACTTTAATAGCTTGAAGTGCCTGGATGGTTCCAATTAGTCCAGCTACAGGTGCTAAAACACCATTTTCAACACAGTTCTCACGACCACTGCCCTCTTGTGAATATAAGCACTGATAGCAAGGCTGGTCTTTTTCGTAACCTTTAAATACCGATATTTGACCTTCAAGTCGAATAACTGCGGCGGAGACAAGCGGTTTTTGAAATTCCACGCACGCTTTGTTAATTTCAAAGCGGCTTTCAAAGTTATCAGTGCCGTCCAAGACTATGTCCACATCTTTTATCAAAGATGAAAGATTGTCAGTATGCACAAGCTCATTTGCTATCGTTACTTTAATATTTGGGTTTAGCTCAAGCAGTTTAGACTTTGCAGAATTAACCTTGTCATCTCCTATATCCGAAGTGCGGTGAATAATTTGACGTTGCAGGTTCGATAACTCTACCTGATCGAAGTCAGCAATGATTATATGTCCAACCCCTGCCGCTGCCAAATACAAAGCAGTTGGCGATCCCAAACCGCCCATCCCAATAATAAGCATTGTAGAATCGATGATTTTCTGTTGCCCCTCAACATCAATCTGAGGCAACATAATTTGCTTAGAGTATCTTAGTAATTCTTGATCATTCATATTTATTTAAAGTACTTTTCTATCTTCGGTAGTATTACCAAACGACAGTATTGCTGATTAGGGTTGTCATTATAATAGTTTTGATGGTAATTCTCGGCAGCATAAAAAACATTTAGAGGGCTAATTTCTGTTACAGCATTTGGAATAGATTCAATTGTAGTTTTAGCCAAATCCCTTTGCTCTGAATTTATATAAAATACTGCAGACCTGTACTGAATACCCGAATCTGCACCTTGACGATTTAGACTGGTTGGATCATGAGTCAAAAAAAACACTTCAAGTAAATCAGAAAAAGAAATCTCGCTTTCATCAAACTCTATTTTTACAACTTCCGCGTGTCCAGTCAGGCCAGAACATGTTTCTTCATAGGTAGGATTTTCTGTAGAACCATTGCAATAGCCATTGGTCAAACCTTTAACTCCTCTGATGCGCTGAAAAATGGCCTCTACACACCAAAAACATCCGCCGGCTAAATATGCTGTTTGCATGTATGATAGTTATTCGTGAAAACAATATAGTATATCTGATGACAGCTAAAGAAGTCGTAAATGCTTTGAAATTGGTAGCAACTGAAGAGCGACGTAAAGCAAATGAATGGTTCTTTAAGACAGGAAAAGGTGAATACGGTTATGGCGACATCTTTCTTGGCGTGACTGTGCCAAATATTCGCAGGATTGCAAAAAAATTTAGTCAAGAGATTTCCTTGCAAAAACTAACAGAATTGATCAGAAGCCCTATTCATGAGGTCAGACTTTGTGCACTCATCATATTAGTCAATAAGTACAAAAAAGAAGATAGTGACAAAATCTATCAATTCTATATGGATCATTTGACTGCAATCAACAACTGGGATTTAGTTGACTCAAGTGCACCTTACATTGTTGGAGATTATCTCTACAAGCACCCTGAAAAATCAAAAATTTTGTTTGATTTAGTAAGATCTGACAATCTCTGGATTAGGCGAATCAGCATTATATCAACTTTTACCTTTATTAGAAATAATCAATTCAGAACTACTCTCGATCTAGCAAAATTGCTTTTCACAGACAATCATGATCTGATACACAAAGCTGTAGGATGGATGCTTCGTGAAATCTATAAAAGAGATGCAAACTTGATAAGACAATTTTTAATACAAAACTATGCACAGATTCCCAGAACTACTTTAAGATATGCTATTGAGCGCATGGATAAAAGAGAGAGAGAAAAATATCTCAAAGGGGACTTCGATGTACCAAATTAGCTTTTATGTGCCTAAAT
>CAJWTP010000020.1 GCA_913047325.1 uncultured Gammaproteobacteria bacterium | reverse complement strand
TATGGGTGGACTTGAACCACCGACCCCAGCATTATGAATGCTGTGCTCTAACCAGCTGAGCTACATAACCAAAAGAGCGACTATTATCGAAATTTTCCCATCAAAAGTCAAGCCCGAAAGCTCAATTAAATAAAGTGATTGAGCATTTATCTATTCCGAGTCAGCTTTCATTATAAAATTTAACGATAAACACTATTTCTATTTATTGTTAATGACAACATCTAACCTTAAGGTTGCACTCACTGGCGGAATTGCATCCGGAAAAAGTCTGGTCAGTAATCTGCTGCATGATCTCGGTTGTACTATTATTGATTTAGACATATTCGCAAGAGAGGTAGTTGAGCCTGGGACTGATGGACTGAGTGAACTAGTTGCTCATTTTGGAAAGGATATATTGACTAATGATGGCTTTCTTAACCGTACACGTTTGCGAGATGAGTTGTATCAAAATGAACAAAATCGATTAGTCATCGAGCAAACGTTACACCCAAAAATATTGAGCAAAATGCAAAATGCAATGGATGGGCATAAGCAAGGTGTAATTATAGTTGTTGTTCCTCTTTTAGTTGAGAAAGCCCTCTGGGGGCCTTTTGATAGGGCTATTATTGTAGACTGCGAATCAGGCAATCAACTCAATCGCTTGATGTTAAGAGAGGGTATTGACCAGAAAAAAGCTGAATCTATGCTCTCTACTCAAGTCAGTCGAGAGAAGCGTTTAGAACTCAAAAAACATTTACAAACAGACGTTATACAAAACAACTCCAGCCTGGCTGAACTGGAAGAAAAAGTTACCAGTCTTTATCAAAAACTTATTTCTCTTTAGTTTGGATTGTCTTTTTATTCGTTTCTGATAAGAGGATAAACCTTTGGGTTAAAAATATTTCTATTAGCGATAAGAATCAGTAAAAAGGAAACGGCAGCTGTCGAGAATACAATCCAAAGAGTCAAGCTTGGGTCAAACGACCAGCTTAGCAGGAGGATATTTTCAACCACGAAATAAGACCCCATCATAGCCACAGTTAGAGCAAAAATGATTAATGTGAGATAAATAATCGCAAACTCCAAGGTCATCGCCTTTAATATCGTCGGAAAGTTTACTCCAAGTATCTTGTATATCAGATTGTTGTATCTACGAAATGTCGTCTGTACCATTACTGCGCTGACAATCACTATCAATCCAATAACTATGACGATTAGAGAGATACCAGTGACTGCTATGAAAATTTTGTTTAAAACTTCTCCAACCTTGGATAGAATTCGGTCAATTTTAATGGCAGAAATGTTAGGGAATTTACCAATAACCTTAGACTGAATAGTGTCGGCTGAGAGCTCTGACTTGAGTGTGCCAATATACTCGTAAGGCAGCTTAGTGGCAAAGGCCTCGTTTATAATAATTGCAAAATTAATAGAAATATCACGGTAATCAACCTTTCTAAAATTTTTCACCGTTCCAATTACGTCTCTGCCCAGTATATTAAGGGTTATTTTGTCATTTAATTTCATTCCCAAATCAAATGCCGCACGACTATCCATCGACACAAACATCTGATCTTGGATGCCAGGCTCCCACCATTCACCTCTAACTATTAGGTTATCTTGGTTTGGCTTTTCTAGCCAAGAAATCCTCCTGTCACCTCTGACAATCCATGAAGAGCGATTGTCTCCTGAAACAATTTCTTCTATCGGTGTGCCATTTAGCGCCACAAAAGAGGCACTCGCCATAGGGCTGAATTCAAGCTCTACATTCGGGTCTATGGATTTTATAAATGACTCCAAGTCGTCCTTTTCGCCTTTATTAATGCTAACAAAAAACATGTCAGGTGCCATCGATGGAATGCTTTGTGAAATTTCATGTTTTAAGTTATTGGCAACAAAACTCAAGGTTAAAAGCAGGGTGAGCCCGATCCCTAATGAGATCGTCATAATAGGGGCAAGGGATTTTTTTGCCACAATGTTTCTGTATGCAATCTTGTAACTGTTACTGGAAAAATCGAATGAACGCTTTAGTAACGATATCAAGAGTCTAGAAACTCCATAGAAAATGAAAATAGTTACAACGAACGCCATGAAATACAAAAGTGTAAAAAATTGCTGCTCTGTCTGGAATACAAAATAACCCACCAAAACAACAACCAGCAATGTCAAGTAAAAGATATTCTTGGCTGAAAAATGCAGACTTACCGGCTGGAATGTGTTACGGAAAAGTGCGACCGCCTTGATTGCACTTATTGAGTAGAGCGAAGGGATTGAAAAAATCAACACAACCAGCAGGCCGATAAAAAAGATGTTCAGGTAACTAATGAAACTGAAGGATGTTTGTAGGTCGATATCAAAAGACTTTGGTATCAGGTCGTTTGCCAGCAGAGGGCTCATAACACCGATGCAATATGCCAAAATTGAAGTGAAAATCAAAATCAGGAGAATCTCGTAAAAATAGATGAGTTGGATAATATTGGATGAAAAACCTAAGGACTTTTTTACTGCAATACTGATATTTCGCTGATTTACAAAAGACAACAAAGTGTTGCTGATACCAATGCCTGCGATGATCATAGCGCTCACCGAAACCAAATTTAAGAAGTTAGAGAAATTATCTATGATCCGACGCAAACTTTGACCGCTATCTTTGGGGAGCCTTGTGTTGATATTCTTGTCACTCTCTACGATTGACTTGATAAGCTCAATTTGCTTGCCATCGTCTTCAGTTTGATTTAATTTAAGGCGATAATCGTGCTTCAAGAAACTGTCTCGCGAGCCAATATTAAATTCATCAAATTGATCTTTGTTGATGATAGCAAATTCGCCGAAAACGGCGCTCTGCGCAAGGTCAGGAACTGAAGCAATTACCCCGCCCACGACAAAATCCTGGCCCATAATTACGACCTCGTCGGCGATATTGAGTCGTAATTGATTTTGAATATTTTCATTAATCAGTACGGTTGGTCTTTTCGCGTCATGGAGCAGTTCTTGTCCGGCATTAGCTGGTATTGTTTTCATTTCGCCGTAGAGAGGGTAGTTGCCGTCAACCGCTCTCAGGTCAACAAAAACTGAGGTGTCGCCTTTTTTTGACAACATTGTCGCCAGGCTAACTGTTTCGCTGATCTGCCCCAACTCTGACAACTGTTCAAGGATTAAGCCCTGTAGCGGCTCGATACCACTACTTATTTGAATATCACCACCCAACAGCTCTTTTGAGTTCGCCTCTATTTCGTTGCTTAGGGAATGTTTAACAGAAAACGTTAATGACAAAAGGAGCAAGCTGATAAATAGAGTGGTACTGATCACCCAGAGCTTCTTATAGCTACGTGTAATGTCCCTCAGTGCATAGCGATGGATAAACAGCAGTTGCTGATAATCAAGCAATTTTACCGTCCTTTAACTCAATAATACGGTCACAACGTTCTGCAAGAGGATTGTTATGGGTAACTAGCACAAGCGAGGTTTTGCTTTTCCTTGAATAGTCGAAAAGCAAATCTATCATGGTATTTGAATTGGCACTATCTAAGTTGCCAGTTGGTTCATCAGCCAGAATGATTTTAGGTCTATTAATCAAAGCCCTTGCAATGGCGACTCTTTGCTGTTCACCGCCAGAAAGTTCGCTTGGGAGGTGGTTAATTCGATGTGACAAGCCGAACTCGTCTAACAGCGACTTCGCCTCGCTATCTAAGTTGTATTTTTGGTTAGCTTCTAAAGATAGGAGAACATTCTCAAGCGCTGTGAGGTTTGGAATCAAATAAAAGGACTGGAACACTATGCCGATATTTTTTCTCCTTATATCGGACAACTCGTTTTCTTTGACACCTGTGATTTCTTGACCATGAATTTTGATTGAACCTTGTGTTGCCCTTTCAAGGCCTGCAGCGAGCATAATAATTGAGGTCTTGCCAGAGCCACTAGGGCCTACAATCGAGACAATCTCGTCATCATTGACTGAGAAACTAATACTATTTAATACTTTTACAAGGTCTGTCTCTGGACCGTAAGTTAACGAAACATCATTAAATTGTATAGCTGCATTCATCGTTCAAGTTATTATAAAATTCGAACCATGATTATCTCAAAAAATATAGTTTTAAAAGCGATATTTATTGCTTTATTGCTGTCATTTATATCTAACACGCATTCTACTGAAAAGTCAATAAAAGTTATGCTATATGGTGACAGTTTGATGGTGGGCTATGGTCTAGCCCATAATGAAAATTTAGCAGCCCAGCTTAGTCAAAAATTTAAAGATGACAACAGACAAATAACCCTCATCAATGCCAGCGCTTCCGGTAACACTTCTAGCAACGGACTGGCAAGACTGGAGTGGTCTCTTGGTAATCAGCCTGATATTGTGATCCTGAGTCTAGGTGCGAATGATATGCTCCGTGGAATTGATCCAAAGCTCACTCAACAAAACCTAGATAAAATCATTGCCAATGTCAAAAATACTGGCGCCGTAGTCATTCTTGCTGGTATGCGTTCACCTGAAAACATGGGGCCGGAATACCAACAGCAGTTTGACCAAATCTATCCAACTCTAGCACATATACACGGGATAATTTTTATGCCTTTCCTACTAGAGGACGTCGCGCTTGAAAAAGAGTACTTACAAAGCGACTACAAACATCCGAACGCCGAAGGTGTAAGGGTGATGGCCAATAACTTGTACTCCTTTATATTAAAAGGCATGGGTTTGTTGTAGGGTGTTTTTGGAGATATTTGTCCGTTTATTTGATCTTGAGACGCTCGACCTCTTTACCGCCTATCAAGTGTGACTCAATAATCTCGTCAACATCCTCTTCATCAATATACTGATACCAAACATCGTCTGGATAGACGACAACGACAGGTCCGTGTTCACAGCGACCGAGACAGCGAGATTCGCTCACACCAAAGCTACCTTCGCCCAGCATTGAAGATTCCCGACAACGGTCCTTGGCATAGCGGTAGAGCTCTTTTGCACCGTTTTGCGAACAACACTGCTTGCCATTTTGGCGCACATTGTTGCAGAAAAAGACGTGGTGTTTATAAAAGTTACTCATAATTCTATCGCTCTTTGGTAGCAATATTTTTTATCAATACCGGTAATTTTAGCAGCTAACTTGGCCGCCTTTGAAGCACCCATCTCACTACAAAGAACAGGCAACAAATTATCCAGTTGCTGATCGAGCTCTAATTGTATCTTTTTACCACTGGAGGAGATTAATAGCACAAATTCTCCCTTTTGGTGGTTAAGATCACTGGTGATATAATCAATCAGGCTTGGTATATTTGTCGTCAGAATTGTCTCAAAAGTTTTGGTAAGCTCCTTTGCCAAACAGACTTCGCGCGCTTCGCCAAATACAAAGAGCATATCTGTTAATGTTGCTAATATGCGTTTCGGCGACTCATAAACAATAATCGTTTCAGGGCGACTAACGAATGTCTTTAAAATTTTAATTCTGGCATTTTGTTTGCTTGGCAAGAAGCCAAAAAAACTAAAGCAATCGCTTGGGATACCTGACGCTGAGAGTGCGGCAATCAAGGCGCTCGGTCCTGGTATAGGGACCACATTGACGGAATTCTTTTTTGCTACAGAAACCAACACATAGCCTGGGTCACTTATGAGCGGGGTTCCTGCATCACTTATGAGTGCTATCGACTCTCCTTTCTTTAGTTTGTCAATCACTGTAGTGCATTTTTCTCTTTCATTGTAGTCATGAAAAGCACTTATCGGCGTTTTAATATCGAAGTGGTTGAGTATTTTTTGGCTGTGGCGAGTATCTTCTGCCAAGACAAGGTCGACACTTTTTAAAGTCTCAACGGCTCTGAATGTTATATCATCCAGATTGCCGATTGGAGTCGCGACAATGAATAAAGTTCCGGTCATTTAATCTACCTAAGGCTTGAATCTAACCATTAATTACATGAAATAGAAATAATTATGCTTGATTAAATAAGCACAATATGATTAATTATCGAGAAATAATCAAACAAGTGCAAGGTGTTTTTTTTCAGTTCTATATTTACAATACCATAATTATAAAATTTACTGTCAAGCTTTATTACCAAAAACTCTAAATCTGATTTAAAATAGTTCCTGTATGATTAGATGCAGAGTCCTCTAGGAGTTATATTGAAAAAGTTAATCTTTTTATCAGCCCTATTGATTACATCCCTTCTGTTGTCTTCATGCTCTCCTGTCGTTCAAGGGGCAACTGCTGTGAGTGCTTTTGCTTCTGTTAGCTATGACCGTCGCAGTGCCGGCGAGATTATCGATGACAAAACTCTCTACATGCAACTCGGAAGCATTATTCGAGATGACCAGATGCTTGAAAACGCGCATCTAAAATTTATGGTCTATAACGATGCAGTATTGGTGGCCGGCGAGGTTCCGAGTGAAGAGGCAAAAGCCTACCTCACAAAACGACTTAAGCAAAATGCACCAACCATGAAACAGCTTATCAATGAAGCTGCAGTCATGCCATCAATAGGCTATTTCTCAAGAACCAAAGACAATATCATTACCCTGCAAATCGAAACGCTGTTCCAGAATCAAGAGGTATTCCATCCAACACATGTCAAGGTTATGACGGAAAGACAAATAGTGTACCTGATGGGCTCGGTAACAAAGCGGGAAGCTGAACACGCAACCAATCAGGCCGCTAAAGCGAAAAATGTCGCCAAAGTTGTGAAGCTCTTTGATTATCTCAATAATCGTCCTACAGATGAAATCGAGAAGGAAAATAAAAAAAAGGCTGAAGCCGAAAGAAAGGCTACGCTAGAAGCTAAAAAAGCTGAACTTGAGGCAGCCCAAAAAGAACTACAAAAACAGCTCGACGAGCTCTACACTAATTAATATCCCTAACTGGTGCAAAAGAGTATCGGTGAACACCTTCCAGTGCCCCATACTTTGACAAAGCTAGTAGATGTTCTTTGGTGCCATATCCCTTATGTTTGGCAAATCCGTACTCTGGATACCTAGTATCGAAATCTTGCATTTGCCTATCCCTTGATACCTTTGCAATTATTGAGGCGGCAGAAATCACTGGCACCGTCAAATCACCCTTAATTATAGGTTTACAGTTGGGAACGTCGGGGCAACAATTACCATCAACAAGAACTTTATAACTTGTTGATTCATAATGCGCTAAATAGTCTTTTTCTAAATTAATAATAGCCCGCCTCATCGCCAACATGGTGGCTTGCAGTATATTTAACTCATCAATCTCAATGCTACTGGCCTCCCCGACGGACCAGTGACAATGCTCTGTTATTTGTTGGTAAAGTGCATTGCGTTTCTTTTCACTAAGTTTTTTAGAGTCAGTTAAACCTTCAATCTGAAAACGGCCTGGAAGGATGACAGCGGCCGCAACTACGGCGCCTGCTAGCGGACCTCTGCCAGCCTCATCAACACCAATGATGTTGAGCTCTGAAGAATAATTAAAGAGCCTTAAATCCAATGTCTGTTCGATAGTATGAACCGTGCCAATCGATCTTGTCTACAAGCTCATATGCCTTCTGTTGGGCCTCCTGAATACTACTTCCAAGGGCAGTGGCACACAAAACACGACCGCCATTACTCACCATGTTATTGTTATCAAGTTTTGTTCCTGCATGAAAAATCTTAGCGTCTTCTGAGTCGGCAGGTACGATAATTTTTTCGCCTTTCTTGTAATCGTTAGGATATCCATTAGCGACCAAGACAACACCCAATGACACCCTTTCATCCCATTCAATAGGGATCTCATTTAACTTTCCTTGAGTAGCCAACAAGCATAGTTGCGCAAGATTTGATTTCAAACGCATCATGATTGGCTGGGTTTCAGGATCACCAAATCGGCAATTGTATTCAAGCACTTTTGCCTTACCGTTGTTAATCATCAATCCAGCATATAGAAACCCAGTATAGGGCGAACCCTCGCTAGACATGGCATCGACAGTTTTCTGAATAATGCTCTTCATAACATCATTAAAAATACTTGGATTTACTACTGGAGCTGGCGAATAGGCACCCATGCCTCCTGTGTTAGGGCCCTTATCACCATTATCGCGCGCCTTGTGATCTTGCGAGGTTGCCATTGGCAATACATTTTTACCATCCACCATAACAATAAAGCTAGCCTCTTCTCCAGCTAAAAATTCTTCAATCACAACTCTTGATCCGGCATCACCAAAACGGTTACCTTTTAGCATATCTTCTATCGCTTCAATGGCCTCTTGCTCTGTTTTGGCAATAATAACCCCCTTGCCTGCAGCCAAACCGTCAGCTTTGATAACTATGGGGACGCCTTTCTCTTTTACATAGGAGATTGCGCTTTCCTGTTCAGTAAAAACCTCATAAAAGGCAGTTGGGATATCATTTCTGTTTAAAAAGTCTTTACAGAAAACCTTCGACCCCTCTAACTGTGAGGCCGCCTGAGTGGGGCCGAATATAGCCAAATCATGAGCACGGAAATCGTCCACAACACCTGCAACGAGAGGCGCTTCAGGGCCAACTATTGTAATGTCAATAGCTTCATTTATAGCAAACTCTATAAGCGCTGCAATTTCGCTTGATTCTATTCCGATATTTGATATTTTTTCTTCTAAAGCAGTTCCTGCATTTCCAGGAGCGACAAAGACATGTTCTACTATATTAAAACTTGCACACTGCCATGCAAGAGCGTGTTCTCTACCGCCAGAACCGATTACCAAAACCTTCATAATATCCCCAGTATATTTCTATTAACCAATCTCTGCCGGCTCGTATTTAGGTAAATTATAATCTAGCTGTCAGTTAATACCAACAAAATGCGAATCACTCTTTAATTTTAAACAAAAAGGCGTCTAGGTAGAATTTCACCCAATAAGCTAGTCTGCCCAATACCAATGAAATTTTGGTTATTATCAAATAATTTAACTTTATTAATCTTGTTAAAACTACCATACTGAACCTTTCTTCCAAGCTTGATGTCAGTTGTTTGTTTTGCATCTAAATACACACTCTCAATTCCTGGCAACATATCATGGGCTCCTAATAGAACTGAGTCTAAAGATTCTATACTTTCTTTTTTAAGCTCCAGAAGCTGCTCATAAGTCTTGCTCTCGACAATATCAAAGTGAGCAAAACCTGTTCTTCTTAATTCAATAACATGTCCGCCGCAGCCGAGCGCTTTTCCTATATCTTCGACTAGAGTCCTAATATAGGTTCCTTTTGAACAACATACATCCAAACTTAGCATCTCTTCTGTATAGCCCAACATATTGATTTTATGAATCGTAACTGCTCTGGATTCTCTCTCTACCTCGATCCCTTTTCGTGCAAGTTTATACAATGGTATGCCGTTACGCTTTAGGGCCGAATACATGGGTGGTATTTGATCGATCTCTCCAACAAATTGCGTCAATATTGCTCTTATAGACGTCTTATCAATATTATTAGTAGAACCAAAGCTCTCTATATCCCCTTCAATATCACCAGTACTACTGATCTGGCCTAGTTTGGCAACAACAAAATAGCGCTTATCGCCATCTAGAAGGTATTGTGCAACCTTGGTTGCCTGCCCAAAACATATAGGCAGTAAACCACTCGCTAGTGGGTCAAGACTGCCAGTATGTCCTGCCTTTTTTGCCTCAAATAGGCGCTTTACTCGCTGCAAAGAGTGGTTAGATGTATTGCCAACCGACTTATCCAACAAAACAACACCATCAATCTCTCTGCCTTTTTTGTTGCGTCCAGACATTATCCTAGTTAGTGTTTAGAGTTTTTTAAGAAGTTCGTCCATTCTAGCACCAGTGTTTAGCGCTGTATCATAGATAAAACTGAGAGTTGGTGTGTGACGCAAATCCAGCTCTTTAGATAAGCGTGATCTAAAAAATCCACTGGCTTTATTAAGTAACGATGCCGCCACTTTTTGTGAACCCTCTGCTACCGAAAAAAATACTTTGGCACTGCTGAGGTCTCGACTAACGATGACATCAGTAATAACTACATCCTGAAGCCGCGGGTCCTTAACATCTTGCTTTAAAAGCAAAACCAACTCACGCTTCATAAGCTCATTAACTCTCTCTTTGCGGTAGCTGATTTGTTGAATCACGAAGAAGCCCTCTTTTAGAGTGTTCGTGCTAGCTCGATGCGCTCGTACACCTCAATTTGATCTCCGGGCTGAACATCGGTATAGTTCAAAACACCGATACCGCATTCGGTGCCAGATTTGACTTCTTTAACGTCGTCCTTGAAACGTCTGAGTGACTCTAACTCGCCCTCATAAATAACCACACTGTCGCGCAATACCCTAATTGGACTATCTTTTCTCACCACACCTTCTTCAACCATACAACCAGCAATGTCACCAAATTTAGGAGACCTAAAGACATCCTTTACGTTAGCCATACCTAAAATATTTTCGCTTAGTTCTGGACTCAGCATACCGCCCATAATGCCTTTAATATCATCAATAAGGTTATAGATGATGCTGTAATACTCAATTCTAACTCCCTCTGTTTCAGCGGATTTACGGGCGACAGCATCGGCACGAACATTAAAACCAAGCACCATAGCCTCGGAAGCTCCGGCCAAAGAAATATCTGTATTATTAATTGCACCTACCCCAGATGAGATTACCTTAACTTTAACTTCGTCTGTTGATAGCTCTTCCATAGCCTCCACTAAGGCTTGCGCAGAACCACGAACATCAGACTTTAACAGGATGTTAAGTGTTGATATTTCACCCTCTTCCATTTGTGAAAAGAAGTTGTCCATTTTTTCGGCTTGCTGTTTCTGTAATTTTGTTTCTCGGTCTTTAGTTTTTCTGAACTCAGCAACTTCTCTGGCTTTTCTCTCACTCTCTACAACCAACACTTCAGCGCCAGAATCCGGAACTCCAGATAGACCCAAAATTTCAACCGGTGTAGAAGGCCCTGCCTCCTTAATAGAGTTACCTTTATCATCAACTATCTGCTTAACTTTGCCAAATTCTAAGCCTGCAATGACAATATTGCCTTTTTTCAGTGTTCCAGACTGAACAAGTATTGTGGTCACTTTGCCTCTACCTTTATCTAGTTTGGCCTCCAAAACCACACCACTTGCTGGTTTGTCTTTGACCGCATTAATTTCAGATATTTCTGCTGTTAATGTAATGCTTTCAAGTAGCTCTTCAATTCCCTCTCCAGTGTGAGCTGAAACGGGCACCATCATTACATCACCACCCCAATCCTCGGCAATAACATCGTGTGTAGAAAGCACCTGCTTCACTTTGTCAGGATCAGCACCCTCTTTGTCCATTTTATTGATTGCCACTATAACTGGAACGCCAGCAGATTTAGCGTGCTGAATAGATTCAATGGTTTGCGGCATAACACCGTCATCGGCCGCAACTACGAGAATAATGATGTCAGTTGCATTCGCTCCACGAGACCTCATTTTGGAAAATGCTGCGTGTCCTGGAGTATCAATAAATGTAATAATGTTGCCCTTCTGATTGACTTGGTAAGCACCGATATGTTGCGTAATACCACCAACCTCTCCGCCAGCAACTTTAGAATTTCGAATATGGTCTAGGAGTGATGTTTTTCCATGGTCAACATGACCCATGATAGTTACGACAGGGGGGCGAGGCGTTGCTTCTGCAACAACTTCATCGTCTTGAATTAGTGTATCCTCAATAGTCTCTTCGTTGCTTGCTATTGGCTTATGACCCATCTCTTCCACTACCAATATCGCGGTGTCTTGGTCAATTACATCATTCAAGGTCGCCATCACGCCCATCCCCATCATCACTTTGAGGACTTCGCCAGCCTTTGTAGCCATGCCTAGCGCCAAATCAGAAATTTTGATTGTTTCGGGAATTTTGACTTCGTGAACGATTGGATCAACAGGCCTATGAAAGGCGTGTTGTGCCTGTTCTTCACGTACTTTTTGAGATAACTTTGTTCTCTCTTTTTTCTTCAATTTACGATTTGGATTATGTCTAGCGACATGAAGCTCTTTTCTCTCTGTACCTGGAGTGGCAACGTTCCTTAACCTTTTTGGAGTCTTTTTCGAGCTTTTAGTCTTTTCAGTTTCTGACTTTTTTTTCTCGCTTTTCTGTTGCTGCTCTTTAGCTTCAGTCTCTCTCTGGGCTTTTTGCGCCTGAAGCTGTCCATCCTGTTCCTTTTTTTGGCGAACCATATCGTGACGCTTAGCGTCCTGCACTTGAGTTTTCTCTTCTGCTAATCTACCCTCCTCAAGGGCTTGTCGAGCTTTTTGTACCGTTTCATCCGAAGTCTCATCTGAGACAATAGGTTTGGGAGCTTTGCGTTTATTCTTAACCTGTATCTTGACACCACCAGTTGAAGTTGAAGTTGAAGTTGACTTAGGTGTTTTACGTGAAACAGATATACTGGACTTAGTTCCTGAACGCTTACTAAGACTTGACATTAAAACCTTTCTTTCTTCTGCAGAAATACTAGACTCGTGTGTTTTCCCCTTAATGCCAGCAGCAGTCAAAATTGCTATAACTTGGTCGGGCGTCTTTTTAAGCAGCCTAGAAAGTGTTTCTACAGTATGTGCCATATTAATTGTTCCTATTTCGTATTGTATCGATTAGTATCTAAAAAAATAGTCATTCAAACCATCCAGCATTTTCTCTGGCTGCCATAATAACGGTCGAAGCGTCTTCACTACTAATATCTTGAATTTCTTGTAATTCAACGATCGAGAGTTCAGCTAAATCTTCAATTGCATTAATCCCGGCCTCGACTAGTGCTGCTGCAAGCACTTCGCTAGTGCCATCAATACTTAACAAGACTTCTGTCGCTTCGGCATCATTTAAAGCTTTAACAAGTTGTGCGTCTTGCGCTCTTTCTTGCAGTTCGTCCACCATCTCGGAATCGAACTCTTCAATCTGAGTTAAAACTTCGGAATCTGCTTCAGCAATCTCGTCCAAGCTAGAATAGCCTTCATCAATCAAAACTCCTGCCACTTCGGCGTCAACGCCAAGATTTTCTGCAAGCTTTTCACTTGTTTTTTGGATTTCTTTTGCTTGCAGGTCATCTGCATCAGAGCGCGACATAACGTTTAGCTTCCAGCCTGTAAGTCTGCTTGCTAACTTAATGTTTTGACCGCCACGCCCAATTGCAAGAGCTAGTTGGTCTTCAGCAACTGCAATATCCATTGAGCCTTTCTCTTCATCAACGACAATTGAGCTGACTTCTGCTGGAGCCATTGCGTTAATGACAAATTGCGCAGGATCTTCATCCCAAAGGATTATGTCGACACGTTCTCCGTTTAGTTCATTTGAAACCGCCTGCACTCGAGAACCACGCATGCCGATACAGGTTCCGATTGGATCTAGGCGTCTATCTTTTGCTTTTACAGCAAGTTTGGCGCGCAAACCAGGATCTCTTGCTCCACCTTTAATTTCAATTACACCCTCGCTAATCTCTGGAACCTCCATTGCGAATAACTCAATCATCATCTCATTGGCAGTCCGGCTTAGGAAAATTTGTGCGCCACGAGGGGTTGACTTAACCTCCTTAATAAAAGCCCTAAGACGGTCGTTCTTGCGAATCGACTCATTCGGTATCAAGTCAAACTTAGAGATCATGCCGTCTATACCCCCCATGTCAACATAAACATTGCCTCTATCTACTCTCTTTACAGTCACCATTACCACCTCACCCAATCGCTCAGAGAAGTTATCAACAATTACTGTCCTTTCTGCTTCCCGAACCTTCTGAATGATGACCTGCTTGGCAATCTGCGCAGCAATCCTACCAAATTCAACAGGCTCAATACTTTCTTCAAGATAGTCACCAACTAAAACACCGTTTGCGTCTTTCTCATAGACGTGCAAATCTGAGCTAAACTCTGTGCCATCGTCGTCAACAAAATCAGCATCATCCTCGATAACCAACCAGCGCCTGTAGGTATCAAATTCACCGCTATGTCGGTTAACCTCAACACGCACATCTATGTTGTTTCGTTTTTTTGTGGCAACTGCCAGAGCCTCTTCTAGCGATTCAATGACATCCTCTTTGCTGATATTTTTCTCATTCGAGATTGCCTCAATCATTAAAAATAATTCTTTGCCGTCCATCAATTTCTCCTAATAATGCGCAATTAAATTTGCCTTTTCAATTAAACTTAAATCCATTGTTACCGGGCCCAACTCTGTAACCAGTTCTATTGTATTGTTGGCCTCACTTATGCTCCCAATACTGCCCGTAAACTTTCGCCTGCCATCCATCGGCCTATATAGTCTGAGGCTAACATCATTTCCCAAAAAGCGTCGATAGTGAGCGATTGTAAACAGCGGTCGCTCAATACCTGGCGATGATACCTCCAGATTATACTGTCCACTTATCGGGTCTTCAACATCCATTATAGCGCTCACCTGGCGAGAAACAGATTCGCAATCGTTAACCCCGACTCCACTATCTGAGTCAATATAAACCCTCAAAACAGAGTGCTTGCCACTTGAAACATATTCAAGACCCAATAATTCATAACCCATATCGCAAATAACTGGGTTGATTAACGCAAACACTTTATCAGCTATTTTAGCCATAAAAAAATCCTAATAAAAACCCCCAAAAGAGGGGGTCTAAATTGGTAGCGGGGATAGGATTTGAACCTATGACCTTCGGGTTATGAGCCCGACGAGCTACCATACTGCTCCACCCCGCACTAAAGAGCAAGAATTATACGCTCAAATACTTGTAGCTTCAAGGGATATTAACGCTTATGAATATTTACACTTAAATCTATTACTTTATAATGTCTTTATGCAAAAAATTGTACTTGCTGTGTTGATGGATGACATCGCCAGCATTAACCAAAAAAAAGACTCCACATTTGCCATGCTGCTTGAGGCACAATGCCGTAGATGGGAGGTCTACACTTTTGACAGTAGCGACATGTTCTATAAAGAGGGAAAAGTGCTTGCCAATGCCTGTAAAACTTATGTCTCTGACTCAGACAGTGACTGGTATAGAGTGGAAAAACAGCAAACACTACCACTTGCAGATGTTGATGTGATATTTATGCGTAAAGACCCTCCTTTCGATATGGATTATATTTATGCCACATATCTTCTCGAGCAGGCTGAAAATATCGGCGTTATGGTTATCAACAAACCCAGCTCACTTCGTGATGCCAATGAAAAACTATTCGCGCTTAATTTTTCTGACTGCATTCCAAAAAGCCTTGTCAGCTGCAACAAAAACAAGTTGAATGGGTTTATCAATAATCATAAAGACGTAGTCGTTAAACCATTGGACGGCATGGGCGGATTGGACATCCACAAACTCAAAGCGGGCGATAGCAACATTGACAAGGTTTTGTCGAGTCTAACCAACCAAGGAAAACGCTACATTATGGCGCAGAAATTTCTACCTGCAATCAAGCATGGCGATAAACGAATCCTGCTAATTAACGGCAAACCTATCGAATATGCGCTAGCAAGAATTCCCGCTAAAGGCGATTTCAAAGGAAACTTAGCAGCCGGCGCCACCGGTGTTGGCCAACCACTGAGCGAAAGAGACAGGTACCTGTGCAAAAAGATTGCACCAACGCTTATCGATAAAGAGTTACTTTTTGTCGGACTTGACGTGATTGGAGATTATATTACCGAAATAAACGTCACTAGCCCTACAGGTATTCGCCAGTTAGACAAACAATTTGGAATCAACATTTCTGCACAACTTTTAGACGCTATAGAAGAAAAACTAGCCTTGCGCTAAATTAAGGCCGTATTTCGTCAACATAATACCTAAGGCAGCGGCCAGGAGCGACAGTCCGACGTTCAACAGAATGTTCAGAAACGCCTGGCCGTAGTGGCCACCACTCAGCATGTCAATGGACTCAAATGAAAGTGTCGACATAGTAGTCAGCGAACCTGTCAAGCCTATCAACAACATCAGACGATAAGTTTCGCTAAGTAACATCTTCTCTAAAATAATGACCACCAGAATTCCGGCTACAAAGGACCCGATGACATTCGAAATTAGAGTGCCGTATGGTAGAACCTTTCCTAGATGCTGCATTGACAAGATGCCGATATAATAACGACAGCTAGCGCCAATCGTAGCGCCAATGCCAATACTCGCAATAGAAGTTAGTGTGTTCATAAGGCAGACCTAAGTTGTTTTAGTTTTTCTGCAATTTTAATCTCTAGCCCACGATCAGTGGGCTCATAATAGACCTGTTCACCCATCTCATCCGGAAAATAGGCCTGTCCCGGACTAAAAGCGCCTGGCTCGTCATGCGCATAACGATAACCTTTCCCATAATTCAGATCCTCCATTAGCTTTGTGCTTGCATTGCACAGATGTCTTGGCACCTCCAAGTCGGAACTATCTTGGGCCGCTTTTATTGCTCTATTATAGGCTTTATAAACTGCATTTGATTTCGGTGCGCAGGCACAAAAAACAGCAGCTTGAGCTATCGCACGATTGCCCTCTTTGTCTCCTAAACGTTCATACACGTCCCAAGCATTTAGAGTTATTTGCAATGCCCTTGGGTCAGCATTGCCTATGTCTTCAGACGCTATAGCCAACAGTCGCCTAGCGATTACTTTCGGGTCACAGCCAGAAACCAGCATTCTCGCCATCCAATACAGCGCCCCATCTGGGGATGACCCTCTTACAGACTTATGAAAGGCTGATAGCTGTTGATAATAAATATCGCCCCCCTTATCAAAAGCAGCTATCTTTTCTTGCAAGGTCTTTGTTACGTCCTGTTTGTTGAGGGTCTTTTTTGAATTTTGAGTTAACTGTTCAATTATATTGATTAGGCGCCTCGCATCGCCACTACTGACGGCAATGATTTGCGCCAATGATTCCTTGTCTTCAAGTTTGGCAGACTGATATTCAAGGGCGTTGCTGGCAATCATGCCAAGCTCTTCATCACTCAGTGGCTTTAGAATATACACACTTAATCTAGAGAGCAATGAACGATTAATCTCGAATGAAGGGTTTTCAGTGGTTGCGCCGATCAAAGTCACTAAGCCAGACTCGATATGCGGCAGGAATGCATCTTGCTGGGATTTATTGAAACGATGAATTTCATCGACAAAAAGTACTGTGTTTTTATTGTGTTGCTGATAACGTTTTGCGTGGTCGAGAACCACTCTGAGCTCTTTAACTCCACCTAACACAGCAGACATTTGCTCGAAGTGAGCCCCTACCTGACTACACATAATGCGTGCCAATGTAGTTTTTCCGGTACCAGATGGGCCCCACAATATCATTGAATGGAGCTGGCCACTTTTTAGTGTTTTTCCGATTGGACGGTCGTGGTCCAATAAGTGTTGTTGGCCAACAAAGTCACTCAAAACGTTCGGTCTTAAAGTCTCTGCTAATGGCTCATAGGTGGACATTTTTAAGGCAAATTTACTTTTATGATCTGAACATTATCTTCCTTAATAGCCATCAATAAAACAGATAATTTCATTTTTTTTGCTAATTCAACTGCTCTCGAGCTGCCCATTGCCATCATCGCAGTGGCATAAGCGTCACTCATCGCACTTTGCGGATGAATAACGCTAACCGAGGCTAGGTCGTTGTTTGCGGGTAGTCCAGTTGTTGGGTCAAATATGTGTATATATTTCTCCCCTTCCCAGATAAAGAAATTACGATAGTTGCCTGAAGTTGCAATCGAAGCATCGACCAGCTCAAGGCCGATAGTGTCCTTGTTATCGGGGCGCTCAACACCTACAACCCAATAATCGCCGTTGTTCGTGCCCGAAGCAATAACCTCACCACCAATCTCAACCAAGAAATTCGTGACCCCTGAGTCTTTAATGAGTCGTGCGACTTCATCCACCGCATAGCCTTTAGCTATGGCTGAAAGGTTGATATGTATATCTTTAGTTTTTTTAACTCGACCTGGTTCAATTATCAAATACCGAATTGATGACTGCGCAAAAGCCATGCTTATTTCCTCTCTCTTGGGCGCCTCAGTCCTGCCACCCTTGGCTCCAAAGCCCCACAAATTGATTAATCGCCCTATGCCGGGATCAAAATAACCCTCCGTTTGGCGGTAAAGCTCTGCGGAAGCATTCAAGATCTTGTAGAGCTCACTTGACACGCCGACCCACTTGCCAACAGGCGCGTCATTGAGTTGTGATAGTTCTGAATCTTCCTGCCATGTCGAAAAGATGTTATTTATCTCAACAAGTCTCTTATTGATTAACTCCTGGCTGATACGCTTGTCACCTAAAACATTAACAGAATATCGCGTCCCCATACTCTCGCCCTTGATAACTTCAGGACTTTGATTTTCAAGGCAACCACTGAGAAAAAAAAGTATTAAAATGAGACCATATTTACGCATTATAATTTACCCATGTTTTTTCGCTTTATTTGTCTTTTTTTGCTCTCGACGAGTGTTTTTGCTAGCTCACACAGTTTTGAAGATTTTTTAAGCAATATTCGACAAATTGCCATTGAGCAGGGTGTCTCCAAATCGACTATTGACAAGGCATTTTTTGAGCTCTCACCAAACCCCGATATACTTCAGGCTGACCGCACCCAGGTAGAATTCAATCAAAATTTTTGGCACTATATCAACAAAAGAGTGAACCAGACTCGTCTAAATAATGGCTATGATACATTAAAACAAAACACCTCATTACTCAACAAAGTTTCACAAAAGTATGGCGTCCCTGACTATGTCTTGGTTGCATTTTTGGGTCTTGAGAGTAATTATGGCAACTACACAGGCAACCTTAGCCTAGTTCAATCTTTGGCAACCTTGGCCTTTGACCCTCGACGTTCAGATTTTTTTACAGGGGAACTTATTGCCCTTCTTAAGTTAATCGATAAGGATAAAATACCGCTCAACGCAAAAGGTTCTTGGGCGGGCGCAATGGGTGCTGTTCAGTTCATGCCTTCAAATGTCCAAGCCTATGGGGTTGACGCCGACAAAGATGGTGACATTGACCTCTGGAACAGTCAAGAGGATATCTACGCAAGTGCGGCCAATTTCCTCAAACACTTAGGCTGGAAGAAGGGTCAGAAGTGGGGTAGAGAGGCGACCATTCCGAAAAACTTTGATTACCGATTGACAGGACTCCAAACCAAGAAAAAAGTCACTGACTGGAACTCTTTGGGCATTCGAAAGGCCAACGGCGCAGCATTGCCAAACTCTAGCATGCAGGCATCTTTAATTGTGCCGATGGGTCATCGCGGCCCGGCCTTTTTGGTTTATCAAAACTTCAGCGCAATATTGGGCTGGAACCGATCGCTACTATATGCATTATCGGTAGGCTATCTAGCCGACCGCATCAAGGGCCAAGGGAAGCTACGTGCGCAACCTCTTGACGAGCCTTTGCTCACTAACGAAAACATTAAAACCATCCAGCAGATACTCAATATTCTGGGTTATGATGCCGGCGTAGCTGACGGTATCTTGGGGTCTAAAACACGTAGCGCTACAAGGAAATTTCAAAGAGATATAGGTATGGTTGCAGATGGCTATGTGGGCTATGAACTTCTTGAAAAGCTTCAGTGAGCATTAAAACCTACCTCGGTTTCGATGTTGGCACCAAACGCACCGGTATCGCAATAGCAAATAGCCTAACAAATCAAGCGAGTGGTATTGAGACCGTCATACATCACAAAGACGGCTCTACAAATTGGCAGCAAATTGAGAAGATTATCAACAACCATCCAGCCGATATTATTGTCGTAGGCGTTCCTTATGATGAAAACAACAAGGAGCAAGAGATGATCTTCATTGCCCGCTCCTTTGGTCGCAAAATAAAAGACAGATTCGACATCGAGGTCGTTTTTGTTGACGAATATTTATCCTCTTCTGAAGCAAAAAACCAATTAAAATGGCACTACGCTCATAAGAATGCCGATCGAAGTGAAGTCGATATGCGCTCTGCACAACTAATTTTGCAAACATGGCTAAATGAAACCAGACCTGATTAGTAACGACTCCCAGCTCAACTCCTCCGGAAAACTAATTCATCTTCTAGGCTTAAAAGGCCTACCTAAAGAGCAAATTGAAAACATTCTCAATGTTGCAAGCAGACTCTTAGATACTCAAGGCAACCTTAAAAAATCCAAAGTCCTAGACGATATGTCTGTAGCCAATCTGTTTTTTGAGCCTTCAACTCGGACCCGTAATACCTTTGAAATTGCTGCCAAGCGTTCTAGCGCACAAACTATTAATGTTGACCTTGCAAACTCGGCGACCAAGAAAAATGAAACCTTGATGGACACAATGCATACACTAAAGGCTATGCAGATTGACATGTTCGTTATTCGTCATAAAAAGAATGGTCTGCCACACCATATAGCCAACAATATTGAGGGCATTGCTATCATCAATGCTGGAGATGGAATAAACGCACATCCAACCCAGGCGCTCTTGGATATGTTAACGATCCAGCAAGAAAAAAAATCTTTCAAAGACTTGTCAGTTGCAATTGTTGGCGATATCCGTCATTCTCGCGTCGCACATTCGGACATTCATGCTCTCAGGACATTAGGGACAAAAGACATCCGTCTGATTGCGCCCGGATACCTGCAATATAATGGCGAAGTCTCAAATAATCTAAAGTTGCTTGACAATCTAGATGAGGGAATAAGCGGTGTAGATGTGGTGGTGACGTTACGACTACAAAAGGAGCGCATGTTGGCAGCAGAAATTCCCAATGAAAAAGTCTATTTTGACCACTATGGCATAACCAATGAAAAGTTAAAACTGGCAAAACCAAACGCAATAGTGATGCATCCTGGTCCGGTCAATCGTGGCATTGAGGTGGACACGGCTGTTGCTGATGGCCCCCAGTCTGTAATACTCAAACAGGTGACCAATGGTATAGCGATCAGGATGGCGGTCATGGAAGTCTTGGCACAAGCCTTATAATTTATGGGCCAACCAATTAGCTATGATCTCGCAAAAGAGGCGCTCGGTCGTCTTAACACAGACGACACGATCTCATCAGCGCACGGCATACTGTGTGGCTTTTCTTGTGTCAAACAAGACATCTCTCTGGATGATTGGCTCAACGAGATCTTGGTAAGTGTCGACCTGAACAACCTCAACGAAAAAGAATCCCACCAGGTGATGGCAGAAATATTTAACAGTACCGTTGCGCAGCTTGCCGACCCAACACTAAATTTTTGGCCGCTATTGGCGGACGACTCTTGCTCGTTAAGCGACCAGGCAAGCTCGCTAGTGCAATGGTGCCAAGGCTTTCTCGTCGGTCTTGGACTGAGTGAAGTGCAAGCTAGTGAAGAAGAGGTAATGGAAATGATCAAGGATATCAGTGAAATTGCCCAGCTTGAAGTGGACCTGATGGATGACGAGGACAACGCGCAGGACCTTAACGAAATCATTGAGTTTGTTCGTATCGGGGTATTGTTTATCCAGGAAACCTTGCAGCCCTCGAAACAGGATTTCATTAGCCCTGACCAGCTCCACTAAATTGCAATAATTTATCCGCGATTTAAAAAAAATAGGACAAATCAAGCCGTTTTTTCTTGTTTATAATACAACCAACTCTTCGCAACTAAATGTCGTGGAGAGTTGTCTTGAAGTTTTTTTCAATCAAAGGAGGAAGAAGATGACATTAACACATTTATTTAAAGCACAAGCTGTATTTGCCTGGATATGGGCTGTGATGTTTTGGTTTGCACCAGAGATGGCTACGCAAGGCCCTGGTTGGGAGTTAACCCCCAATTTACAATCTTTTGGCCAGATAGTATCTGTACCTATGCTTGCTCTTGGTATTATTTTATGGATGGCGCCAACCTGGGTTGGTGATAATCTCAAGAAAGTCGGTATGGTATTTGGTGTTTACATTAATGCTCTGTTTATTGTGGTGCAGGTATTTCATGTATCAACCGGTGCCGCTAATTTAGATCCACTAGGGATGTTTCCAACATTAATTTTTATTGCTTTATTCTACTGGAAGTGTCGCGCTGCCGACTAGCAAGATAGCTATAAAAAAGCCGAGTTAAACGGATATTTAACTCGGCCTTAAATAAGATGGTGGCCACACCTAGAATTGAACTAGGGACACAGGGATTTTCAGTCCCTTGCTCTACCAACTGAGCTATATGGCCAAAGCGCGTAATTATACACAAGGCAAATCATATCGCACTTTAATTTGTCACTTGAAGGCAGTCAACGCCTATAGATTATCTAGAAATTTTTCAGCATCCAGGGCTGCCATACAGCCAGACCCGGCAGAAGTAACAGCTTGGCGATAAACGTGGTCAGCAACATCACCAGCCGCAAATACACCTTCTACACTTGTCTGGGTTGCATTGCCTGATAGGCCACTATTAACCTGAATATATCCTTGCTTAATGACCATGTGTCCTTCGAATATCGCTGTATTTGGTTTATGGCCAATAGCGATAAAGACGCCATGCACGTCTAGCTCTTTGGTACTGCCATCATTGCCTTTTAGGCGTAACCCGGTTACACCCATATCGTCACCTAACACCTCATCTAAATTATGGTTCCATTCGATAGAAATATTGCCGCTTTTCGATTTTTCCATTAGCTGTTCTGCAAGAATTTTCTCAGAACGGAAGCTGTCACGGCGATGAACGATTGTCACATGCTCAGCTATATTTGACAAATACAGAGCCTCTTCAACGGCTGTATTGCCGCCGCCAATTACTGCCACTTTTCGGCCACGATAAAAAAACCCATCGCAAGTTGCACAGGCTGAAACACCTCTGCCTTTAAACGCCTCTTCGGAATCCAGACCTAGATACTGTGCCGTTGCCCCTGTTGCAATAATTACCGCCTCAGCATGATAGATTGTCTCTGCCCCCTTAAGAACAAAAGGGCGATTTGAAAAATCCACTTCAGTGATGTAGTCATTGATGATTTCTGTATTGAACCTCAATGCATGTTCTTTCATGCGCTCCATCAAATCGGGACCTTGTAAGCCAGAGGTATCTCCAGGCCAATTATCTACATCCGTCGTGGTCATGAGTTGACCGCCCTGTTCTAGGCCACTTACCATCACTGGATTTAGGTTCGCTCTGGCAGCATAAACGGCAGCGGAGTATCCCGCAGGGCCTGAGCCAACAATCAAAACTCGACAATGTTTAATCTCACTCATTTGAAATACTTTATACTAATTAACCAATGGTGAATTATAAACTACCTTGAAAAAAAATAACAAACGAACAGCGCATACAAAGTCAATAAATATGCGTTCTAAGATTGCCAACGAGGTCATTTTTATACTCCTTGTTACGATTGGCGTTTTTTATCTCATCTCACTACTCACACACTCACCGCTTGAAGATCCATGGTCGGGTGACGTGATACTGGCAAAACCCGTTATCAACGCTGGCGGCATATTTGGCGCTTATTTGAGTGATATATCAATTTCAATTTTAGGGTATGTATCCTACCTTTTGCCAGTCTCATTGATTTGGCTTGGCTACAATTTTCATCGTGACGCATCCAAAGAAAAACAAAACCAATTCCTGTTTTTACTTCGTTTAATTGCTTTTTTTGTTATGTTGATTTTTGCAGCCGCACTGTCATCACAATATATAGCAGAACCTAGTGGTGGGTATATTGGTGTGATGATGCATGAGATGTTTTTCTTGGAATACTTTGGCAAGGTGTCGACCGTCATTTATGTTGGCGTCATCATGGTTAGCTTTAGCATTGCCAGCAGTTCATCTTGGAAAAGTATTGGTAGTGCGATGTTTGGCAGATCAAAGGGAGAAACCAAGGAATTATTCAGGCAACCGGTAACAACTGAAAAAAAACGCGAAATCAATAAAAATCGAAGCACCATAGTCGAACAAAAAACTACAAATAAAAAGCCGGTCAAGCAAAAAACTGCAAATAAAAAACCTGCAAAAGCTGAGAAAACTGAAAAGACTGAAACCAGTAATCTGTTTAAGTCGACCAGCACGACCGGTCTGCCCGACCTCTCGCTACTAAATGATGTTGACAACAACGAAATTGGTTATAGTGAGGAAGAGCTAGAGCAAATGTCACAACAAGTTGAACTGAAACTTAAAGACTTTGGTTTTGATGTAGCGATTACCGCAGTGACGCCGGGGCCGGTTGTGACACAGTTCGAAATATCACTCGCACCGGGAGTCAAGGTTAGCCAGATTATGAACCTCAACAAGGACCTTGCCAGGGCATTGCTGGTCGAAAGTGTCAGGATTGTTGATGTCATTCCTGGAAAGCCAGTTATCGGTCTAGAGATACCGAATATGGAAAGAGAGCTGATTGGCCTTAAAGAGGTCCTCTCAAGTGAGGTCTTTAGTAAATCTAAGTCAACGCTCACAATCGCGCTTGGAAAAGACATTAACGGCCTGCCCGTCATCGCAGACCTAGCAAAAACGCCTCATCTTCTGGTTGGCGGTGCAACCGGAATGGGAAAGTCTATAGGACTAAATGCAATCATTCTTAGTATTCTGTACAAAGCAAAACCTGACCAGGTAAGGCTTATAATGATTGATCCAAAAATTGTAGAGCTTGCATCTTACGCCGACATCCCACACCTACTTACTCCCGTCATCACTAACATGAACGAGGCTGCGAGCGCGCTATGGTGGTGCGTCAACGAAATGGAGAGACGCTATACACTGCTGGCCAAATTTAGCGTAAGGAATATTGAATCCTTTAATAAAAAACTAATAAAGGCAAAGAAAAACGGCAAGCCCTTGTTGGACCCTTCATTCAATGCTAAAACTGCTAAGGAGGGCGAGGTCGCTCCTGAACTGGAAACGTTGCCGCTGATTGTTATTGTGATCGATGAGTATGCCGATATGCTAGGCGCACTGGCACAAGAGGACCGCGCTAAGTCTAAGCGAGTTGAGGGGTTGATTGTGCGGATCGCGCAAAAAGCTAGGGCCGCTGGAATTCACCTCATTGTGGCAACACAAAGACCGAGCGTTGATGTTATTACTGGTCTGATAAAATCAAATATTCCGACTAGAATCTCCTTCAAAGTTTCATCCAAAACCGACTCTCGAACAATTCTAGATCAGGCTGGCGCAGAACAGCTTTTGGGGATGGGCGATATGCTTTATATGACGCCCGGCATTTCACATCTGAATAGGGTTCATGGGGCATTTGTTGAAGACAATGAAATTTTCCGTGTAGTTCGCCATCTTAAAGAGCGCACAGAGCCAAACTATTTAGCTGGCGTACTCAACCTTCGACAAGAAACTGCCGGCTCACGAGAAGAAAGCGGCATCTCCGGCGAACTTGATCCTCTATACGATGAGGCAGTACATATAGTCACCTCAACTAGAAGAGCCTCAATCTCCAGCCTTCAGAGACGAATGAGGATTGGCTATAATCGTGCCGCTCGTATCATTGAAGACATGGAATTAAGCGGCATTGTTAGTAGTATGAATAGCGCTGGGAATCGAGAGGTCCTGGCTCCGGAACCTATCGATAAAGAAGAGCAGAACTGAAATCCAAACCAATACAATAAATGGCTAGAGTTTCCTTAAGGCTGGTAAATATATGGACGTGTTAGAAAGAGCTAGTAAGGCAAGAACATCAAAAAAAATTGCTAATCAAATCAACTTTTTAGTATTATTATATTAGCCTACAACTGATTCAACTGCCGGTAAGAATTGTAGTAATGCTACTACTCCAATATACACAGTCACAAACAGCAATCCCATTATTCCTAAGCAAACTCCTACTAATTTAGGAATGTCTTTTGATTCTTGATGATTCATATTAACTGAGTTTTCTAAATAATAAACCTACAACAAATGCACCGGATAAGAATATACCGATACAGAATGCAGTCATGAATGTTGTATTGAATAGTATGTCCATGATTTCCTTTTATCGCAGATAGTTAAGTGAGTCTGGCGCTGATATAAAGGACCGCCAAAGGAGGAAGAATCCAATAGGATGAATCAGCGCCGAACTCTTAATGGCACCGGCGGCCAGATAGTGGTTATGCTCTCCCCCAACAAGACAGCAAAACACGGCATTAGA